>CANQBX010000092.1 GCA_947589095.1 uncultured Lachnospiraceae bacterium | reverse complement strand
ATATCCTTCCCACCACCGGGCGGATTCGGGACTTTCACCCGTTAGAAACGTGCGCCGCCAGGCGCACATACAAAAAACGCGTCACTGGCGCGTTTTTTGCATACAGCCGGCGTCCCCTTTTTTCGGACACCGGCTGCTCAATTTCTATATTACCTAAAACTATAATACAACTGTCCCGGCTCAAGCTGCACGCCCTTGGCCTGGGCCATCTCGCTGACCGTCACCAGCTGATAGCCTCTGGCGACCAGCTCCGGCACAATGGTTTCCGTGGCCGTGGCCGTCGCTCCATACAGCTCATGCATCAGAACGATATCGCCGTCGCGAACCTTGCTCAGCACCTCATTGATGGTCTTCTGCGCGTTTCTGTGCTCCCAGTCCCTGGTATCGATGCTCCACTGGATCATGGGATAATTCACATTCGCGCGAACCGTCGAATTCACGTTGCCGCCCGGCAGCCGTACCAGCGTTGGCGTTACTCCGCCGGCAGCGGCGATCGCCGCGCTTCCCTGATCGATCTGATACCGGATCTGTTCCGCGCCCAGCTTCTGCAGATACTTATGCTGATATGTGTGGTTCCCGATCTCATGGCCCTCCGCCGCCATGCGCTGCACCTCTGCCGCTCGGGAAGCGCACCGGTCTCCGACCAGGAAGAACGTAGCTTTGGCTCCGTACTGAGCCAGCGTGTCCATGATCCGGTTGCCCGCATCCGTCTGCGGACCGTCGTCGTAGGTCAGCGCCACCATCGGCCGGGCAGGATCAATGACCCGTCCCGTCGCCGCCGGCTGTTCCTCCACGACCTCCGCTTCGCTCTGGGTCCCGGACGTCTCAGCGCTCCCGGAAGGAATGATTCCAAGCGGTCCCAAAGGTCCGGAACCTGCTGCCGGCGTCTGCGCTTCTCCGCCCGATCCGGCTCCGGGTCCCACCGGCCCGCCGCCCGGCTGCGCCGCTTCCGGAGCAGGCACGCCGGTTCCGAGCGGTCCCGTCCCTGTCGCGGACGGCCCTTGCTCCGCCGCCTGCTGCCCGCCTGCCAACGGACCGGGCTGCGATGACTGGATATATCCCAGAGGACCGGTCATCCGCGTCTGTACATTGCCCGCGTCGTCGATCCACGCGCCATCCGCGTTCACCCGACAGTTATCCGGCGTCACCGTATCCGCCAGCATATACCCCTCCGCATTGAAATAATAGCATTCCGACACGCCGTCGCCGTCGCCGTCCAGCCAGTACCAGCCGTTGCTCAGCCATGACGGATTGCTGCCATCGCTCATAAACCGCCAGCTTCCGTTATCCGACACCCAGTAGCCCTGCGCGTATGCGCTTCCGGCCACCGCGCAGGCCAGCACCGCGGCAAGTACAGCGGCCCTCCATAATCTTCTCATTGGAATCCCTCCTTCTGCGAAGACGCATCTCCCTTACCGTCCCCCGCAATTCCGTAATATGTAATACCATCAGCCATTATAGGACATTTTTCATCCATTGTAAACTTACAAATTTGCCGCAGCGCCGGACGCGTCATTCTGCGTTAAACACATACCGGTCCAGCCGCGCGAACGCTTCCTTCACACGGGAAAGCGGCAACGCCAGATTCATGCGGATATGGCAGGGCCCGTTAAACATCCGCCCGTCCTGCCAGGCCACGCCCACGTCCCATCCGGCCCTCTCCAGCCATTCGATGTCCCTTCCGTGGGCCTCGCACCATTTCGTACAGTCCAGAAAAAGCATATAAGTCCCCTCAGGCTTAGCTGCTTCCACTCCTTCGAAATGCTTCGCGATGTAGTCGCACGCAAAGTCGATATTGCCGGTGATCACCTGGCAGAGCTCGTCCACCCATTCGTACCCCTCCGGCTTATACGCGCCGATCAGTGCGTGCATGGAGAAGACATTTAACGAATTGTAATGGGGCTTTTCACTCTTTGCCACCACCCGGTCCCGCAGGTAGGAATTGTAAATGATATGGTAGCTGCCCACAAGTCCCGCCAGGTTGAAGGTCTTGCTGGGCGCATACAGGGCCACGGTGCGGTTCCTGGCGTCCTCGCTGACCATCTGCGTCGGCACATGCGCATGGCCGGCCAGAATGATATCCGACCAAATCTCGTCGGAGATCACCACACAGTCGTTGGCCTTATATATCTCCATGGCTTTCTCGATCTCCCAGCGCTCCCAGACGCGGCCGCAGGGATTGTGAGGACTGCAGAAGACGGCCGCATGGATCTTCTCCGCCTTCAGCTTCGCGTCCATATCCTCATAATCCATACGCCAGACGCCGTTTTCATCCTTCTTAAGCGGCGAATGGACGATGCGGAAGCCATTGCCCCCGATGCAGCCGGTAAAACCGATATAGGTTGGGCTGTGCAGAAGCACCGGATCTCCCGGCGCAGCGAAAGCGGTCAGGGCCGAGACCACGCCGCCCAGGACGCCGTTCTCATAACCGATACATTCCTTCGTAAGCCCTGTGGCGCCATGGCGTCTCTCCTGCCAGCGGATGATGGAATCGTAATACTCGTCCGTCAGTTCGAAATATCCAAACGCCGGATGCTTCGCTCTCTCGATGATCGCCTCCGGAATTGTGGGGCAGGTAGGAAAATTCATGTCCGCCACCCACATGGGGATCACATCGAACCCCTCCCGCGGCTTCGCCGGCGCAAAACCTGTTCCCAGACCGTCCACCGCGATGGCGTCCCGGCCATGGCGGTCCATGATGGATGTAAAGTCGTATTTCATGTTGTGTCCTCCTTTGATGTCGGTATAAACTACTGACGTCGATATAAACTGCGTGTATTTTCGAAATTCTTTTCCGGTTTTCCGGGCTTTTCAGGGCGACAGACACGCCGTACTCCGCAGCCGCGGCCATCAGGGCCGGACAGTTCCGGCAGGTATTGTGGTCCGTCAACGTGACCACATCCAGTCCCTATAACATGGCATTCCGGCGATGTCAGCCGGGGTAATGTCGGCCAGCCGCCAGCCGTCAGAAAAGGCCGTATGATCCGCAAACAGGCCTGTGAGTCTTTCCAAATTAAGAACCCACAGGCCTGTGGTCATTCGTCTATTTCCCTAACAGCGCCTCCAGCACGCCGCCGATACTCTTCTCCCGCACCGAAATCTGCAGATCCGGCTCATTAATATGCTCCAGATAATGGGCGTCTGAGTTGCTGATGATCCGGCAGCCTTCCAGATAGGGATTCTCCCTCTTAAGTCCGTGCAGCTTCTTAAGGTCCTTCACCTCCGCCGTCGTAAACCGGCTGTCCGGAGGGATGAAGCCCAGATTCGCGATCAGGCTGTTCGCCGTCTTGTCGATGTGGGCCGGGAACATGACGCCGCCGAAGCTGCGCACCAGCGGCCACAGCTCGTCGAAGGAAATGGTCGTCGCGTTGATCAGCAGATTCGGTTCGGTGCCGCAGACCTCGTCGTTCTCATTGTAGATCTGCTGCCTGCCGAAGATCGCCTCATTGTTCGGGAACGGGATCAGCCGCTCGTACACGTAAGCATCGAAATCCAGGGCCGCCTCCAGCGTCTCGAAAAGGCAGACCGCGTGGACCTCCTCGGACGTATTGATCTCCATGCCGGGAATCGCGAGCACCCCGTATTCCGCCGCCGCGGCCATCAGGGCCGGGCAGTTCCGGCAGGTATTGTGGTCCGTCAGCGCGATCACATCCAGCCCCTTTAACATGGCCATACCGGCGATGTTGGCCGGGGTCATGTCGTCGTCTCCGCATGGGGAGAGGCAGGAATGGATGTGCAGGTCATAATATAGCTCCGCCATGAACTCCCCTACAGAAGCTCATGGACCTGCAGGGCCGCCGTAAAGATCGGTTCATCGGTGCTAAGAACCGTCACGCCCTGCTCCTTGGCGCGGGTCCGCCCTACCTCGTCCAGGGCCGCGCCCTCGGCGATGATCACGCAGGCCACGTCCGCCAATGTCGCCACCGCGATGGTATTTACATTGCCCATCACCGTCACCCATGCGCTGTCTGCCGGTGCTTTCCCCATGGCAATGCTCAAAAGGTCGCAGCAGAATACTCCCGTGACCGGGCGGTCCGTATCTTCGCCCGCATTGACCACATGGAATAACTGCTTATCGATCAGCTGTTGTACTGTCAAATCGCATACCTCCTTCTTTTCCTATGTCTGCGTTCATTCCAGACACTCTCCCTGATGACAGACCGCCTTATGCCGCGCTCTTCGGCACCTGCCCCTCACTCCTTCTGCCAGCCGGCTTTTCTGTAGACCAGACATGCTGCAGGGCAAATACACTGCAAGCCGGCTATTCTATAGAATAAATACCCTGCATGCCGACTTCTCTGCCGTTCAGAAATCTCCGCCGCAGATCACTTATTCTCCGGATCTTTCACTTTGTCGTCCAGAAATTCCATCTCCTCGGCGATTCGCTTGATGTAATCCTGCAGCACCGGAAGCACTTCCCGGCCTCCCCGGGTGCCGTCGGCCATATCGCCGGCCAGCACCGACACCTCCTGGGACAATTTATGCAGATTCTCCCGCAGATAGTAAATGCAGTCCCGCTCGCTGGCCTCGCCGCGGACGATGTCCTCCGCCAGCGCCTTGCAGGTCGGCGCGCCGCAGGAGCCGCAGTCCAGTCCCGGAAGGCGCTTGCAGAGACGCTCCACCTGCTCCAGGCGGAAGAAGCTTTCCATTACGTTGTCCCCCAGGCGGAACACCGGCTCGAACTGGATCTCCGTGGTCCACGGCACATACTCTTCCGCGCCGCTGTCCAGATGGCGCCTGGCCACCGGCATGTATTTGCGGAGCCGCTTTAACTTCACCTCTGCCACATACGGATTCTCCACCGTCAGCACGCCGCCGATGCAGCCGCCGTTGCAGGCGTTCAGCTCCACGAATTCCAGGTTCGTGAATTTCTGGTCCTCCAGATCCTCCAGGACCCGGATCACGTTCTCGATGCCGTCCGCCGCCAGATAGCTCTCGGTGAAAAGCCCGCTGGCCTCGCCGCCGCTGCTGCCCCAGCTGATGCCGATCTTGCCGGAGGTGCTGACCTCCTCCGCCTCGGCCCCCACCGCCTTCATATAGGTAAGCAGCTGCGGATACACGTCCTTGATTGCCAGCACCCGGTCCACCTGGCTCTTCTCCGTGCCGAGCGGCGCCTGCACATAGGTCACCTTCGACGGACACGGCGAGATGAAAATGATCCCGATCTTCTCTCTGGGAAGCCCGGTCTCCTTCATCGCCTTCTCTGCCGCCAGGCAGGCCGCCACCTCGATCGGCGGATTGATCGGCAGCAGATGCTCGATCAGGTTCGGGAACCGCACGCGGATCAGCCGCACCACCGACGGGCAGGCCGTACTGATCAGCGGCAGATCACCCTGATGCTGCTTAATATAGGTCCTGGTCGCCTCGCTGACGATCTCCGCCGCCGCGCTCACCTCGAACACATCGTCAAAGCCCATCAGCTTCAGGCCGTTTAATACGATATTCACATCCTCCAGATTGTTGAACTGGCTGTACAGGGAAGGCGCCGGCAGCGCCACCGTATACTCATACTGCTTGATCGTATCCAGCTTATCATAAGTCGCCTTCTTCGCGTGGTGCGGACAGATACGGATACACTCGCCGCAGTCGATACAGAACTTGCTGTTGATCTGCGCCTTGCCGTTCCGCACCCGGATCGCCTGCGTCGGGCACCGCTTGATGCAGTTGATGCAGCCCTTACAAAGCTCCGGATCCAGTCTCACAGAATGATAAAACTTATCCAAACGATCACCCCTCTACTTTTTCGCACCCTGAAACATTCTCAGTTTTCGCAGCCGCACCGCCAGAGAAAGCGCTGCCTGCCGAACCCCGGTTATACCAACGCTCACTCCCACGGTGAAAGCCGACAGAACCGGTTTATCCGAAAATCCCCGCGGCAAATGCCGGCAGAAACTCAGTTCTCCGAAAATCACTCACATCAAATGCCGGCAGAGACCCAGTTCTCCGAAAATCACTCACATCAAATGCCGGCAGAGACCCTGCTTTCCGGGAATTACCCGCGGCTCACCGCGCCCGGCCGCCTCAGATATTCACCACCATCGTGATCGTCGTCCCCACTCCGATCACCGTATCGATCTTCATCTCGTCCGTATACTTCTTCATGTTCGGCAGTCCCATGCCGGCGCCGAAGCCCAGGGAGCGCACCTCGTCCGGCGCCGTGGACCAACCGGCCTGCATGGCCTGGTCGATATCCGGGATCCCAGGCCCCTTATCCGCCAGGATCATCACGATCTTCTCCGGCGTGATCTCCACCGTAATCTCCCCGCCGTCGGCGTGGATCACCATGTTGATCTCCCCCTCGTACATGGCGATGGACACCTTGCGGATCGCCTCCGGCGGCACGCCCAGACGCTTTAACTTGCTCTTCACGTCGCTGCTTGCTTCACCGGCCCTGGTGAAATCGTCCGGAGATATCTCATAAGTCAAACGAATCGCATCCGCCATTAAATCGCACCTCCGTGAAGCCCGGCCTGATATAAAAGTCCGCAGGAGGAGAACATCCGGTGTCCCGTCTCCAGCACCACCAGATCCCGTTCCGCCGCCATGTCCAGGATCGTCTGATCCGGCTTCTTGCCCCGCACAAAGATAATGCAGACGATATCCAGCATCTCCGCCGTGCGGATCACCTGCGGATTACAAAGTCCCGTAAGCAGGATCGAATGATCCTTCGAAAACGCCAGCACATCGCTCATCATATCGGATCCGCAGGCGCTCTTCACCTCACGGTCCAGATTCTCCTCGCCCACCAGTACCCTGGCGCCCAGTACATTCATCGCATCCCTGACTGTCATAAGATCCTCCTCCATCAAATTTAATAATCGTTCCGCGCATCTGAATGAAAACTTATACGAATAGAATACCATCTGCGGCCGGATTTTTCAACATATTTCACACATTTATGCGGCGCGTTCCGGAAAATTCCCGCCGATCATGCTTTTTTGAAAAGAATTCATTTTGGCAAATAATTTTTGTAGATTTTTTGTCAATTACATGCTAAAATATTAACACGTTGTAAGGCATTACTATTTAGAGGAGGATTAAACATGGCTTCTAAGAAAGAAACTGTACCTTTCAGAGGCACGCCGGAGCAGGAAGCTGCTCTTAAGAAGGTCATTGCCGAGCTGAAAGATACAAAAGGCGCATTGATGCCCATCATGCAGCATGCGCAGGAGATCTACGGTTATCTCCCCATCGAAGTCCAGACCATGATTTCCGACGAGACCGGCATTCCTCTGGAGAAGATCTACGGCGTGGCTACGTTCTACGCCCAGTTCGCGCTTCAGCCCAAGGGCAAGTATCAGATTTCTGTCTGCCTGGGAACCGCCTGCTACGTCAAGGGCTCTGGCTCCGTTTATGACAAGATTCAGCAACTTTTAGGCATCTCCGGCGGAGAGTGCACCCCTGACGGGAAGTTCTCGCTGGATTCCTGCCGCTGCGTAGGCGCATGCGGCCTTGCCCCCGTCATGATGATCAACGACGAGGTTTACGGACGTCTGGTTCCCGACGATGTTGCGGGTATCCTGGCCAAGTATGAATAACACGGGTAACCTCCTATGATGACCGAAATTTCCCTGAATATTCTGGATGTGGCGGAGAATTCCACCAAGGCGAAGGCGACTCTGGTCGAGATCACGGTGGACGCGGATTTCGCGGCCGACGAGCTGACCGTCACGATCGCCGACAACGGCTGCGGCATGACGCCGGAACAGGTGGAGCGGGTCACGGATCCATTTTTCACAAGCCGTACCACCCGGAAGGTAGGTTTGGGCGTTCCGTTCTTCAAGCTTGCAGCGGAGAGCACCGGCGGAAGTTTTTCCATCGAGTCCGAGGCGGGCGTGGGAACCACGGTGAAAGCGGTCTTTATCCTGTCGCACATCGACCGTATGCCCTTAGGCGACATCAGCACCACGATCCACACGCTGGTCGTCTACCACCCGGAGACGGACTTCCTCTACCGTTACCGCTATAACGGGAAGGAGTTTACGCTGGACACCAGGGAATTCAAGGAGATTCTGGGAGACGTTCCGTTTGCGGAACCGGAGGTATCGGCGTACATACTTGATTATCTGAAAGGAAACAAACTTGAAACTGATGGAGGCGCCGTTTATTAGGCGCCGGATATGGAGGTAATGATGAAATCTCTTGCAGAATTAAAAGCAATCCGTGACAAGATGCAGAGCCAGGTCACCCTTCGCGGCGAGGATCATGACCACATCCGCGTGATGGTCGGCATGGCTACCTGCGGCATCGCAAGCGGTGCCCGCCCCGTTCTGACCACACTGTCCAACCTGGTTCAGGAGAAGCATCTGACCGACAAGATCGCGGTCACGCAGACCGGCTGCATCGGCCTGTGCCAGTATGAGCCCATCGTGGAAGTGGCGGAGCCGGGCAAAGACAAGGTAACCTACATCAAGATGACCCCTGAGAAGGCAGAAGAGGTACTGGAGAGACATCTGATCGGCGGTCATGTGGTAGAGAAATACACCTTAAGTTCAGCAGGAATCAAATAAGGAGGAAACCAGATGTATCGTTCACACGTGTTAGTCTGCGGCGGAACAGGATGTACTTCCTCCGGAAGCCAGCAGATTATGGAAACCCTGAAGGAAGAGATCGCAAAGAACGGTCTCGATCAGGAAGTCGCCGTCATCCAGACCGGCTGCCATGGACTCTGCGCACTGGGCCCGATCATGATCATTTACCCGGACGCCACCTTCTACTCCATGGTGAAGAATGAAGATATTCCGGAGATCGTCTCCGAGCATTTACTGAAGGGACGTGTCGTCACCCGTCTTCTGTATCAGGAGACCGTTACCGACTCGGGCGTCAAGGCCCTGATCGACACCGACTTCTATAAGAAGCAGCACCGTATCGCCCTCAGAAACTGCGGCGTGATCAACCCGGAGAACATCGAGGAGTACATAGGTACCGGCGGCTACCAGGCCCTGGGCAAGGTACTCACCGAGATGACCCCCGACGAGGTCATCCAGGTGCTTCTCGATTCCGGCCTCCGCGGACGCGGCGGCGCCGGTTTCCCGACCGGCCTTAAGTGGAAGTTCGCGAAGCAGAACGACGCCGACCAGAAGTACGTCTGCTGCAACGCCGACGAGGGCGACCCCGGCGCGTTCATGGACCGTTCCGTTCTGGAAGGCGATCCTCACGCGGTTCTGGAAGCTATGGCCATCGCCGGCTACGCCATCGGCGCGAGCCAGGGTTATATCTACGTCCGTGCCGAGTACCCGATCGCCGTACAGCGTTTAAAGATCGCGATCCAGCAGGCCCGCGAGATGGAACTGCTTGGCAATGACATCTTCGGCACCGGATTTAATTTCGACATCGACTTAAGACTTGGCGCCGGCGCTTTCGTCTGCGGCGAGGAGACTGCCCTGATGACCTCCATCGAAGGCAACCGCGGCGAGCCCAGGCCCCGTCCTCCGTTCCCGGCTGTGAAGGGACTTTTCGCCAAGCCGACTATTCTGAATAACGTAGAGACCTACGCCAACATCCCGCAGATCATCATCAACGGTCCGGAATGGTTCGCCTCCATGGGTACCGAGAAGTCCAAGGGAACCAAGGTCTTCGCCCTGGGCGGCAAGATCAACAACACCGGCCTGGTGGAAGTTCCCATGGGAACCACCCTGCGCGAAGTCGTCGAGGAGATCGGCGGCGGCATCCCGGGCGGCCACAAGTTCAAAGCGGCCCAGACCGGCGGTCCGTCCGGCGGCTGCATCCCGGCGGAGCATTTCGACATCCCGATCGACTACGACAACCTGATCTCCATCGGCTCCATGATGGGTTCCGGCGGTCTGATCGTCATGGACGACACCGACTGTATGGTAGACATCGCCAAGTTCTTCCTGGAGTTCACCGTCGAGGAGTCCTGCGGCAAGTGTACTCCCTGCCGTATCGGTACCAAGCGTATGCTTGAGATCCTGACGAAGATCACCGAAGGCAACGCGACGATGGAAGACCTGGATAAGCTGGAGGAGCTGTGCTACTACATCAAGGAGAACTCCCTCTGCGGCTTAGGCCAGACCGCTCCCAACCCGGTGCTCTCCACGCTTCGCTATTTCCGCGACGAGTATGAGGCACATATCAAGGAGAAGAGATGCCCGGCCGGCGTCTGCAAGAAGCTGCTGACCTACAACATCGACAGAGAGAAGTGCATCGGCTGCGGCGCGTGCGCCCGTCAGTGTCCGGCAGGCGCTATCTCCAAGACCGACTACACCGCTCCCGGCAAGAAGCTGCCCGCGATGGCCATCGACCCGAACAAGTGCGTGAAGTGCGGCGCCTGCATGGAGAAGTGTAAGTTCAGCGCAATCTACAAAAAGTAATGGAGGAGAATCGGAATGGCGAATATTAATCTGAAAATTAACGGCATGGCAGTCAGCGCTCCGGCAGGTTCTACCATTCTGGAAGCCGCACGGCTTGCCCATATCGAGATTCCTACCCTCTGCTTCCTGAAGGATATCAACGAGATCGGCGCCTGCCGCATCTGTATCGTCGAGGTAAAGGGCGCTAAGAGCCTGGTGACCTCCTGCGTCTATCCGATCAACGAGGGCATGGAAGTATGGACCAACACCCCGAAGGTGCTGGAGTCCCGCAAGAAGACCCTTCAGCTGCTGCTTTCCAACCACAACTGCAGCTGCCTCTCCTGCGTACGCAGCGGAAACTGCGAGCTGCAGGTCCTGGCCAAGGAGCTGGGCGTGGACGACGCGAATTTCTACGCCGGCGAGAAGACTCCGTCGGAGATCGATGATTCCGCGGCTCATATGATCCGCGACAACAGCAAGTGCATCCTGTGCCGCCGCTGCGTGGCCGTCTGCGAGAAGAACCAGGGGATCGGCGTTATCGGCGCCAACAACCGCGGCTTCAAGACCGCCATCGGCTCCGCCTTCGAGATGGGCCTCGGCGAGACAAGCTGCGTATCCTGCGGCCAGTGTATCGCTGTCTGCCCCACCGGCGCCCTGCAGGAGAAGTCCCAGATCGACGAAGTCCTGGCGGCGATCGCGGATCCGGCGAAGCACGTGATCGTGCAGACCGCTCCGGCTGTCCGTGCGGGACTGGGCGAGGAATTCGGCTATCCCATCGGCACCAACGTCGAGGGTAAGATGGCTGCCGCCCTTCGCCGCATCGGCTTCGACAAGGTATTCGATACCGACTTCGGCGCTGACCTGACCATCATGGAAGAGGCCAACGAGTTCGTAGAGAGAGTGCAGAACGGCGGCGTGCTGCCGATGATCACCTCCTGCTCCCCGGGCTGGGTCAAGTACTGCGAGCATTATTTCCCGGATATGACTGAGAATCTGTCCACCTGCAAGTCCCCGCAGCAGATGTTCGGCGCTATCGCCAAGTCTTACTACGCGGAGAAGGAAGGGCTGGATCCGAAGGATATCGTATCCGTATCCATCATGCCGTGTACGGCGAAGAAGTTCGAGATCAACCGTCCGGATGAGGCCGCCAACGGCGTTCCGGATATGGACTACACCCTGACCACCAGGGAGCTGGCCCGCATGATCAAGAAGGTCGGAATCAAGTTCAACGATCTTCCGGATGAGAAGTTTGACGAGCCTCTGGGCATTTCTACGGGCGCAGGCGTCATCTTCGGCGCGACCGGCGGCGTTATGGAGGCTGCTCTCCGTACAGCGGTGGAGACGCTGACCGGACAGGAGCTTCAGCATCTGGACTTCACCGAGGTTCGCGGCATCCAGGGCATCAAGGAAGCCACCTACAAGGTCGGCGACCTGGATGTGAAGGTAGCCGTAGCGTCCGGCCTGGCCAACGCCCGCGAACTTCTGAACAAGGTGAAATCCGGCGAAGCCAACTACCACTTCATCGAGATCATGGGATGCCCCGGCGGCTGCGTCAACGGCGGCGGACAGCCCCAGCAGCCCGGCTATGTGCGCAACACCGTGGATATCCGCGGCCTGCGCGCCAAGGTGCTGTACGATGCGGATGCCGGCATGCCGATCCGCAAGTCCCATGAGAATCCGGCGATCAAGGAGCTCTACGCTACCTACCTTGGCAAGCCCGGAA
>CANQBX010000091.1 GCA_947589095.1 uncultured Lachnospiraceae bacterium | reverse complement strand
CCCTTCCTTCGCGCATTTTTCTTCCGGGAAACGTTCCATATAAGGCGTCTGTCCGCCATAGGGCGGATCCGACCACCGGGAAACCGTCTGGGCGCATACTGCCTGAAAACCATCCGCGTCCGACACCTGATAAATGCACCTGCAGACGGACGGCTCCTGCATGCGGCGGTCAACGACCACCATATTATGGGCCAGGGAAGTCTGCACCCACATCTTGAACAAAAACGAGGCGTAAGAATACCAGGAAAATTCCATATTGTGGAAGGTGCGGTTATCATGGATCACCGACACCAGACTCAGCCTGTCATAATGGCCGTGATAACCGCCGTGCTGGCCGTGCTTTAACACTGCCTGTGTCCGTCCTCCTCCGCTCCGAAGAACCGCGAAGCCGTTGCCTGTATTAAACTCTGTCCGCTTTCCGGGAACGTAAACCTCTCCGAGCATATGCTTTCCAAACAGAATATCTCTGTGGCCGTCCAGCCGGGCGATGGGAAGATAACTCTCATCCCGATAAAGGTAGTAGGCCAGTTCCATGACCGGAACCAGATCCTTTTCATTACTGTCATTGGCAGAGAACAGGATGCCGCGGTCCGTCGCCAGCCGCATCAGGTTATCCACAAAATCCTTAAGCCTTCTGACCGGCCGTTCTGTCGGCATCACGCGTTCAAAACTCATCCCCAGAAACGGCTTCGCCTGCGGTCCGGACTCCCTGCGCACAGCCCACGGCGCGTGAATCACATAGCGGTCATGGGACGCATCCGCCCACACATCTTTTAAGTTCAGCCCATAATTCTCACAGGCCACAGCGGCATGGAGCAGGATCTCGGCCGCCAGCCGCATATAGTTGGACGCGCCCTCGAAATAACTTCCGTCGTCCGACAGCACAGAACCCAGAAGTTCATACAGTCCGTTTGTCCCCGCAAGGAACCGCCCAATCGCCGGCCGGTCCTGAAGCAGACACGCAAAAAACAGCGCCGCCGAAGCCTCCGACAGCTGGAAATTATTGCCGTCCCCGTCCAGCAGCCGCCAGGACTCAAACTCCATATAGCTGCGCATGCATTTCTCAAGCTCTGCATGCATATCTGCCGTAAATTCCGGGCAGTCCCAAAGCAGGTCGCAGACAATAGCAAGCTTTGTCATGAACTCGCCTTCCTGCACCCATCCGGCGCTGACGGCGTGACGCACCGGAAATGTTCCCTTGGCAAACTCCTCTTCCGATTCCGTAAACTGAAAATAGGAGAACGCCGTGGAGAGATACCCGCACTGCGGATCCAGGAATCCCTTTACATAGGTCAAAAGCTTATCAAAATATTCTCCCCTGCCGGTTACCTTCCACGCGATAGCTGTCTTCAGGAAATGATCCTGCTCCGCCGATTCATACACCCAGGCCTTGTCCGGATTCGGCCGGGAAACCTTCCAGGAAGAAGCAGGTTCTGCATACTCCCTTTGAAACCGTTCCTGAAGTACCGGATCCGCCTGCAGGCCGGTCTTAAGCCGGCGCCACCCGTCTTCTGTGTGGATCAGGAACGGATGCTTCATCGCTCTGGCAGCATACAGCGTCGTGGTGCAGCTGCGGCCTCCATCGCCATTCGGGATCCACATAAGACGCAGTTCTTCGTATCCGCCCGGCGGGATCTGCTCCGTCATCCGGCACCGGACCACGATCTCCTTCTCTTCCTTCGACGCCAGAAAGACCATCTCCGGGAAAACAGGATCCAGGCTCTCCCTGCCTCCGGAAATTCTGCAGGATGTGACATAAACCGGGCGGTCGGACGCATTGACCAGAAGAACGTTCCATTCCAGTTCCTCTCCGCTCCGGGCCGTCCGGGTCACATTCTCAGCCTGCGCCCAAAAATCCCTCTCCATGGCGAACGAGGCATGAAGCAGACGAACACTTCCTGCCCGGATCCGCAGGCGTACCCTGCTGATGTATTTCAGATAAGCGGAAACCAATGCGCTCTGATCAAACGCGCTGTAAGGAATACAGACCTGCCTGCACCCCGGCGGGACACAGACGGACGCTGCCGCCTTCCGGATCAGTTCCGGTCTTCCGCTCTGGAGCGGTTCCAGTTCCGCTTCCAGCCAAATCGGCGTTTCCGATACGCCGTCCAGCTGCAGACGAAGACATTCATAAGCCCAGATATCCGCAGTATGCGGGAAATCATAGACGATCCATTCTCCGGAAAGCACAGATACCTGCTTCCCGTCCCTGCCCATCCATCCTTCCGCTTCCATCTCAAGTTCCCGGAAATATGAAATCCCATTCCCATTTCTCATATGGCTACGTACCGCCTTTCCATATCCTTTTTATGGCGGAAAGCCATTCACGGCGGACCATGAACGGCTTTCCTGCTGTCAGTTCTATTTCAGCTGATCAATTGAGTGTCTGCAGGTATGCATTCTCCTGCGCCACATACTCGTCGATTGCTTTCTGCACATCGTTGTCGCGCATATCCGCCGCGGCTTTCTGCAGAGTCTCGTAAGGATTCTCCAGAATACCGTGATTTAACGGTGTAAGCACCTCGCCCAGGATCGCGCCGCACTGGGTGATCTCCGTCTTCACCGGATCCGCGTTGAAGACAAAACCGGAGAATTTATTGATCGAATAATTCTCAAGGTTCGTGGAGAACTCTGCGTACTGAATAGAATAATCCGTATAATCCGCGGAGAATCGGTAATAATTCGGGTTCCAGGTCAGGTTCCAGCCGTTTGGATTATAGTTCGTGGCGATTTCGACACCGTCCGGATACTTGTACTGCCTGTCTCCGACTGCCTCCCAATGCTTGCCTTCAATGCTGTACTCAAACAGATCATGGTTCTCGGCACTCTCAAAGATCCAATTGAGGAACGCCATGGTCCGGTCAATATTCTTAGACGTCGCCGGAACCGCAAGGCAGTTGGAACCCACCAGAGTCGCATTGTAAACGCCCTTCTCCATGTTCCTCGCCGCTTCCTCATGAACGTAAATCCCCAGCTCCGCAGCCGGGTCATTACCCTTCAGCGTAGCGTTGAAGGTCGGAACCGCGTCAATGGTGTCGATATGGGCTCCAGCCTTGCCGATCTTGAACAGAGAACCGGGATCGGCCTGATTCAGGGAATCCGTTTCGCAGAACACATTCCACTCCCTGCAGTTCTCCACTTTCTGTTTCCAGAAATCCTCGCCGCCGAACGGTTCCCAGTACTCCGCCGGATCGCCGGGAAGGGCGGTTGCGATGACTTCGGTCTCATCATCGTTTAATTTAACTGCGAAGAAAATATCCTGTCCCAGATTTCCCTGGTAAATGTGGTCCTTCTTCATATCCACCGTGATCGCGTCGAACAGATGGTAGAAGCCTCTGTTATTCTTAAGCGCGATCGGGGTCACGCCAGGCTTATTGTCAAGAACTGCCTGCAGATACTGCTTCAGTTCGTCGTGGCTGGTGATCTGTCCGTCCTCGCCGATGCCGAACTCCCGCGCCCAGTCCTGACGGTACATAACGATATTCTGCGGGCTGTAGCTCCAGAACAGCGGGATGCAGCAGTTGATCCCTGCGTACATATTGTACTGCATAACCTCTTCCGGGAACGCTTTCTTTAAGCCCGGATAAGCATCATTGTTCAGATACGGAGCCAGATCCGCATAAATGCCGTCCTGAGACAGGTTGCGCAGATGCATCCAGGGAGCGTCAAATACCAGGTCGTAATCCTCGCCTGCAGTCATCTTCACATTCAGCTTATCTTTGTAGTCGGCTGACGGAACCCAGGTCCAGTCAAAGGTGATGTTTAAGGTATCCTTCGTCCTGTTATAGAATTCTTCCAGAACTGCATCCCAGTCGTTGGGCTTGTCGCCGCTCATCAGCACCTTAAGGGTCACCGGATCCGGCGTTGTAACTGCCGCAGCCGCTGTCTCTCCGCTTCCCGAATCGCCGGCAGGGGCTGCTGTCGTCTGCTGGCCGGCCTGCGCGGCCGCAGTGGTAGTCTGGGTCTGGTTTCCACCATTTCCTCCGCAGCCGGTAACTGTACCGATACACATAACCGCGGACATAGCCAATGCTGCAAATCTGATCTTCTTGTTCATACGTTTTCCTCCTCTTTATTCACTCCTGATATATTAACCGCCCTTCGCGGCTGGAGTCTGTAAATTGTTAAACGGCTGGGTTGTCAGCCTTTCACGCCGCCGACTGTAAGTCCCTTGACGAAATACTTCTGCAGGAACGGATACAGGAATACGATCGGTCCGATGGTAACAATGACTGTCGCCATTCTCGATGTATAAGTCGGTACATTGACAGATACACCGATGCTGCCTGCCACCGTATTGGCAAAGTTGATATTCCTCAGTATCTTCATGATCAGATACTGCAGGGTAATCAGATTCTCCTTATCGATGTAGAGCATCGCTTTATACCATTCATTCCAGTAACTCAGCGCGTAGTACAGTCCGATGGTCACCAGTCCGGGCTTCGCGATCGGAAGGATGATCTTCATCAGGATGTGCATATCGTTGGCGCCGTCGATCTTGGCCGATTCCGCCAGGGACTCCGGTATGGTCTCGAAGAAGTTGCGGAGAAGCATCATATTCCACGGACTGACCAGGGACGGCAGAATGTATACCAGGATATTATCCTTCAGATGCAGGTACTTGGTGATCAGCAGGTAATTCGCTACCATACCGCCGCTGAACAGCATCGTAAAGTATACAAAGAACGCGATCCCGTTGCGGATCCTCAGTTTCCGGATGGACAGCGCGTAGGACATCATACTGGTCACCAGAAGGCTTGCCATTGTACCGACCGCAGTATTGAAGATCGTAACCAGATACGCGTTTCCGATCTGCGAAGTCTTAAACACCAGCTGATAAGCTCCGGTAGAAAACTTGGACGGAATCAGCTTATAGCCTTCCCAGAGCAGTGTATACTCATCGGTAAAAGAAGCGCTGAGTACCAGCAGGAACGGGAACAGGCACAGGACAGCAAGCAACGTCAGGATGATATAGCAGGCTGTTGTAAAAATGCGGTTTCCGATATAAATTTTGCTCTTTGCTTTCATCTCGCCGCCTCCTTAGAAAATCGCCGATTCCGGACTGAGCTTGCGGGTAATCCGGTTCGCAATGTTTACCATGATGAATCCCAGCACCGACTGATAAAGCGCAACCGCAGAGGACATACCCAGATCGCCGAGTTCCATCAACTGCCTGTATACATAGGTATCGATGATATCGGTAGTCGGATACAGCAGGATATTGCTCCCTACCAGGGCATATACCATACTGAAGTTGCCGTTGAAAATCTTTCCCATTGACATGATCAGCAAAAGTACCGCCGTCGTCCTCAGAAGCGGAAGTGTGATGTAACGGATACTCTGAAGCTTCGACGCTCCGTCAATACGCGCCGCCTCAAAAATCTCCTGGTCGATCCCGGTGATGGCCGCCAGATATACGATGGAGCCGAACCCGGCGCCCTGCCACAGATTCAGGAAGGTCAGGATTCCCGGCCAGAGTCCCGCATCTTTATAGAAACTGATCTGCGGCAGTCCCAGACCAACCAGCGTCCGGTTGATAAAGCCGGTATCTGACGAGAGGATCGCCTCAGCCAGAAGTCCGATCACCGCCCATGATATAAAGTGCGGAAGGATAACCAGGGACTGAGCGCCTTTCTTGAACCATTTGTTGTTCACCTCCGAAAGCATCAGCGCGATGGCGATCGAAACGATCATGCTGGTGGAAATGAACAGCGCGTTCAGGAACAGGGTATTAAATGTAACGCGGAAGGAATCCCTGGATCCCAGAAAGAACCGGAAGTTCTCAAACCCCACAAACGGACTCCCGAGAATACCTTTGGCCGCGCTGAAATCCTGAAACGCGATGACAATTCCTATTAATGGAATATAGGCAAACACCACGAAGAACAGGATTCCCGGCACAAGCATCAGAAGCAGAAACTTATTATGCTTCAGATCGTAGAGCAATGCGTTCTCTTGCTTCTTCTGCCCGGCCGCTTTTACTGCAGCTTTTGCCATACCTCTTTACCTCCTCTTTTTTGTTTGTGCGTTTTTTGTTTGTGCGTTTTCCGCACCTGATGTGATTCTGATTCTACTCCCGGCTCCGAAGGTTTTCCAGTCCACCAGACGACTTTCCTGCAGGACAAACGATAATTAAACCACTTCCGCCGCGGTTCAAAATCCGCCTGGAGATTTCGCAGACAATTTTTATACCATTGCCAAAAACCACGTAAAAACGTCAAAAACGGGGCTTCTTCCGAAGTCCCGTCTCTGTCAGCTCTTCACTTTTTAATCGTTTCCGGCCGTGTCCTCTTCCTTCTCCCTGCCTGCATGATCTTTCCGGTACTGGCTCGGCGTCACTCCCATATAGTTTTTGAAAAAGGTGTAAAAATAGCTTTTCGTGGAAAAACCCATATAATCCGCGATCTGCTGCCCCGACCAGTCGGTCTCCTTTAAGATCCCGCAGATCCTGACCAGCTTCTGGGTAATGATATAGGAAGACAGCGGTTCCCCGGTCACTTCCTTAAAAATATTTCTCACATAGTTTGTAGACAGATACATCTTCTGGGCGATAAACGTCACACTGAGATCCTTCCTGGTCAGGTTGTCCTCCACCAGCGTTTTTACCTGCTCCACGATCAGAAGCATGTTGGGATTATTCTCCTTTTTCTCACGGCATTGTTCCGCCGCGTCGAAGCACCGGGCAAGGAATGCCTCCTGCAGCCGGTACAGCTGCATTCCCGTCCTTCCTTCTACCAGAAGTTCCTTCTCGTTCTCTCCGGAGACCTCGTTCTTCAGTTCCAGCTGAACGATCTCCAGCTCCAGACGCTGCAGACTTCTCACCGCCTGATCATACGGAAGCCGTGATACTCTGCTGAATATTTCCGAAAGCTCCGCACGAACTTTCCCCTTATCGCCATTCTTAACGGCATTCAGAAGCTCCCGGTATATTTCCGCGGGCAGTTCCCCTTCTTCTGAATGGGCTGCCGCCAGTTCACTATAACGCAGGATCGCTTTCTTCTCCTTTTTCACCTGGAAAAACGCCGCCGTCAGAGCCGCCTTGTAGGATTCCGAAATATCGTCCAGCGTGCCCACGATACTGCCGATGCTGCAGGAAAGATCGATCTGCACGCTGTCGAAAATCTCATCCTGAAGAGACTTAAGCGCCTCCCGGATCATCGCAGCCGCCCGGCTTTTAAGGAGTCCCTCCATACTGTCTTCCTGCCCCTCATTCGCCTCATCAAAGTTAAACAGACAGACCAGACGCCTTCTGTAATCCACACACTCCAGCCGCACGGACTGATCCAAACGCTCCCTCAAAAGCTTCTCCATATTCAGAAGAGATACGTACATCTCGTCGTTCTCTGTCTCCTCCGCGTCCGGATAAAGAAGGACGCATACAAAAAAGGTACCATTCAGATCTTCACAGAGTTTCTGGTACTCGCCACCTGCCATGGAAACCGCGCTTCCTTTGTCCTCAAGCAGTTCCCGCAGGATCTGGCGCCGGGCCGTACGACTGTTCTCCTCTGATCTGCTGCGCATGGCGCCGATCACCCGCTCCATGGCCTTAAACTCGTCTTCCCCGCCGTCCATCGTCCCCTCGACTCCAAGAATCTTCTGAAGACGGCTGATCGGCCCGTAAAGCACGTTCGTCCCAAGCACGATCAGTCCCAGATTGACCGCCATGGCCAGCAAGGAATAAATGATCAGACGCAAAAGCAGCTGATTCCTTCCGATCAGCGGATTGGTTTCCAGAATCAGATAACTGATGCCAAACAGCTGATCCTTGCTGTAATATACCTTCTTATCGCCATCAGACAGGGATACATTGAACTGCCCGCTCTGCGCCTCCTGTTCCCTCATCCCCGTCATAAACTGCTCCCCGGAGATATCTCTGGCAAACAGGGCGTCCGTGCTGTCCGCCAGCACCATGCCCAAATCATTGACCAGGATCGTGCGGGAATCGGAATCATAATCCCGGTGATTGACCATACCGGTGAACAGATCGTGATTCAGGTTGATGACGAGATATCCTTCCCGGTACTTCTTAAAGATCAGGGAAATATAATTCTGCTCGTAAGTCTTCCCCATGGCCGCATACTCCACCTTCCGCGGCAGAAGCTCATAATCTCTGGGAATATCCTGCAGCATCTCCAACTGTTCCAGAATATCCTGATCCGGAAATGACTCTAAACTCCGGTAGGTATCCGCCGTAGAACACACAAAACCTCCCTGCAGGTTTATCACGTAGCAGGAGTCCACCAGGTTACTGTAGGTAGTCAGCAGGGAATTCAGACTCTTAAACTGGATAGACAGTTTCTGGGAATACTGATTCGCCAGCAGAATCTCTGTAAGCTCCGCGCCGTCCAGGACATTCAGATAATAATAGTTATAGAGATTCTGCAGCGTGGTCGTGCATGTATTGACCGACTGCGCAATGGCGCGCTCATTGAGCTGGGTAATCCGCTCCCGATAGTCCTTTTGGACTGACGCACTCATCACGACTCCGAACAACAGGTAGATCACGCTGGTGGTCACCGTATACCACACAAGCATCCGCCTGAAGAACAGTCCCCTGTTGGTCCTTTCTCTGCTGAATAATCCTTTCCGCTTCATAACGTGGCTCCTCATTGGTCTGTGTTATGAAATAAGTATATATAAAACGCGGCCGCCGCGCAAGAGATTTTCTCCGCATTGATTCCTATTTACGTACAGTTTTCAAAGGTCCCCAAAAAACAAATATACCGCCGGAGTCAGCCCCGGCTTCACAATCAGGGAAGTATATAGATCTGCGCTTCCTTCAGCATCTGGCAATGCTCCAGGATTACTGCTTCTCTCTCGTCCTTCTGCAACGCTTTCAATACGACATTTTCAAGAATCAGGTTATGTACATTTCTCAGATCCATAAATGCGGTTCTGCTCCAGTCAGGATAATAATTCTCTGAGACGGCACCCGTCGGATATTTCAGCCTGTCCATGACCTTCGGGTATTCCTCCGGAATTTCATCCTGTCTGACGCCTCCGATACCGGTATAAATAATATCCCTCATAATCACGGTCTCGATTGGATGCAGCTTCTCCGCATCAAACCGGATCCCATGAAATTCCGGCGACCCCATAATATCGTTTTCAAATCTTCTGTGCGTATTCTTCATTTTCTCATCGTCTGTTATGATTATATTCTGGAAAATCAACCGCCTCAGACTCCCTATCTCCGGCATCTCCTCCAAACCGAGTGAGCTTCCCAGATCGTCCGGAAGAAACCGGTTATTCAGGATGACAAACACCGGCCGGGAAACATTATGCATTGCCAGGTTCGATACGGTGATATCCGAAATATCTCCGCCTTCTGAGCATTCAACTTTAATTCCTTCCCTCCACACGTTCTGCATCGTACAATTATTGATGACGACATTGGAAATTGTCCCAATGGATTTCAGTCCTATCCTGATCCCCGCGCATATCGAGGAAAATGAGCAGTTTGTTACATGTACATCCTCAACCGGATACTGCCTGCTGCCGGCCTGAAGACAGAGATTATCGTCCGTCCCCATAATACTGCAGTCTGAGACATATACATGCCTGCAGCCGTCAAAATCCAGTCCGTCCCCATTATAACGCTTTTCGTTTCTGATATCGACGCCATGTACCCAGATGTATGTACTGTCGAGGAATGCCGTTGTCCACGACGCGGCATTGTACATGCGGATTCCTTCCACATGAACATCCGTACATCTCAGGAAACGAATCATCATTGGACGGTAGATATCACCCTCGTTCGGAAACAACTCCGCGTTGCCGTTCAGCTCGCCCGCTCCCACGATCCCGATGTGCTCTGCATCCTCCGCATAAATCCAGCACCGATCAAGCTCTGGTTCATTTCTATAGCGATTATAATGCGTATCTGTCCCGTATTTCCTGATATCGCCATGCGCCAGCAGTACCGCTGAGCTGTCAATTTGCAGAAATACATTTGATTTCAGGTATAAGGTTCCCGTCAGATATGTTCCGCCCGCAACCAGCACAGTTCCTCCCCCTCCGATACTGCACAGATCAATTGCTTTCTGTATCGCATTCTGATCGTTATTCTTTCCATCGCCCACCGCCCCGTATTCTCTCACATCATAGCAACTGCCCTGAACTGTCATGCACAGATCCCCTTCCTGTTGTTTTTTATATTATAACACTGGAAATCATCGAACTGTCAACCAGTAAGTACATGTAAGATTTCAGCGTAACGGATTTTAGCTGACAAAAATTGTATCATTCTCCCGTTAACAGGTCACGCGAAGAAGGGCGCGACATTGTATGTAAGATTTTACGTACAGTTCTACGTACAGTTTTCAAATAAAGAGGCGATATTTTACGATAAGTTACGGCACTTCCCCGATGCAGCAAAAAGCGCCGGAAACCTTGATTTTACCGGCTTCCGGCGCCATTTAACAGGTTATGATAAGTTATGTCAGCTACCCCTGATTTCGGGCTTACATTCCCATCTGCTTCGCGAACTTTCGTCAGGAATCCTTGAAAAATGGGCATTTTTCGGCATCTCCGGCCAGTTTACGTACAGTTTTTCTGTACGTGCTAAAACGGTTTTTGAATAAGGAGTTTTGGGAAAAATAATTTACGTACAGTTTTTATCCTCTACAATGTAAGCCTCCCTTGATTCGTTTTACGATTCCCAAATGTTGTCATGCAAACTCTCAGTCTGGTCTAACCACAGCAATCATTTCCATGTCATCTGCAGCTCCCGCTTATTATTCACGCAATCCAGCAGATATAAGTTAATAAGCGTCTGATAAGGCATACCGGCCTTATTCGCCTGTTCCTTGAAATACTCAATAACATTCGGTGATATCTTGATCGTAACCTGTTTTTTTAGTTCCTTTGCATACGGATTAGGCCTCGGATTCAGCCGGTCAATATCATATTCCTCTAACATATCTTTTTTCCTTCTTCCCAGTGGCTGCTCTTGCCGATATAATGCGTATTACTGTATCGGACTGTCGATAGCAATGACATACGATGCAAACCCTTATATTCTATAGCGGATAGTTCTTTGAACAACTTCCTCGCTCAATCAATCTTCACTTTTTCAATTGGCTTCAAACTTTCCTCTTCCCAATCCGGCGTGTGCATTTTAAGCTTGTCCATAAGAGTAAATCTCCTCTGTGTCCTGCAATCCATATTTTTTCAAAATTCTCGTGTCCTGCTGAATCAATTCCGCAGTTAATAGATTATCGTTTAAGTTCTCATTTAAGTGCTTTACTGTTTGATGTATTCCTTTTAAGATAAGCCGTGGTATCTCTCCAGCCAGATTATTATAAAGCTCCTCTGGACTTGCGTCAGCAAGCGGCTTCCATGACGGAACGGGTACAAGTAGAAGCATATTTGACGGGTCCTGGTAAGCATCAATAATATTGTTAAGCCGCATTGTTTGGATGTAGGAGATAATTTCACCCTTTTTAGTTCTAAAATTCCAAATATCCTGCGGGAAATTTCTCATGTAATCCAGTCCGTCATTTATGCTTTTATATGTATTGGCCACGTCAGGAAAATGTAAATAATGTGACAAAACTTCATAGCAAATATCATAAAAATTCTTGTTCATTTATTCACCCTCCAGCTTTGCAAATTCATCGAGATTCAATTCCCGCTTCAATTCTTCCTCGGTCGGCATATAGGGCATATACTTGGCCGCATAAATCTGTGTGTTGTTCTCAGGCAGAGTCAGCTTCATCAATGTATTGCTCTTTTGAGCGCACAGAAGAATGCCTACCGGAGGATTATCACCCTCGTTCATCATATATCTTGTATAATAATTGACATACATCTGCATCTGACCGATATCCTGATGCGCCAGGTCGCCGGTTTTCAAATCAATCAGCACAAAGCATTTCAGTATATAATTGTAAAAGACAAGATCAATATAAAAATGTCTGCCGTCTATATTGAAATGCTTCTGCCTGGCGACAAAAGAAAAACCTCGTCCCAATTCCAGCAGGAATTTCTGCAAATGGTCGATGAGGGCCTGTTCCAGAGTGGACTCGTAATAATGCTCATTTGCCGGCAGGTCAAGAAATTCCAGCACATAAGGGTCTTTGATAATCCGTTCATATTCCGGTTTTGGCTCCGTGGTCTGTATTTCGGCAGCAACGCTCTCTTTATCTCTGCTTGCAAGGATGCGCTGATAGAACATTGTGTTAATCTGCCGCTCAAGCTGCCTTACACTCCAACCGGATTTTACCGCTTCCTGCGTGTAAAACATTCGCTCTTTTTCATTTGCCACCCGCA
>CANQBX010000090.1 GCA_947589095.1 uncultured Lachnospiraceae bacterium | reverse complement strand
AACGGTATGCCGCATATTACGGTGCTGGATCAGAGTACGATCGACAAGATCGCGGCGGGGGAAGTGATCGAGAGGCCGGCTTCGGTGGTGAAGGAGCTGCTGGAGAATGCGATCGACGCGAAGGCGACGGCCGTGACGGTGGAGATCCGGGACGGCGGAATCTCCTTTGTCCGGGTGACGGACAATGGGTGCGGGATCCCGAAGGATGAGGTGTCGCTGGCGTTTCTGCGGCATTCGACCAGCAAGATCAAATCGGCGGACGATCTGTTTGTGGTGGCTTCGCTGGGGTTTCGGGGGGAGGCGCTTTCCAGCATCGCGGCGGTGTCGCAGGTGGAGCTGATCACGAAGACGGCGGAGCAATTGAGCGGCGTGCGGTATGTGATCGAGGGCGGCAAGGAGCGGCAGATGGAGGAGATCGGCGCGCCGGACGGGACGACATTTATTGTGAGGAATCTGTTCTACAATACGCCGGCCCGCCAGAAATTCCTTAAGACGGCGCAGACGGAGGGGGCCCATGTGGCGGCGCTGGTGGAGAAGATCGCCATGTCGCACCCGGACATCTCGATCCGTTTCATTCAGAATAATCAGAATAAGCTGCATACATCGGGCAATCATAACCTGAAGGATATTATTTATACGGTGTTCGGAAGGGATATCGCGGCAAATCTGCTGGCGGTGGAATTCGAGCAGGAGATCCTGCAGGTGAAGGGGTTCGCCGGGAAACCGGTGATCGCCAGAAGCAACCGGAATTTCGAAAATTATTATATCAACGGGCGGTATGTAAAAAGCGCGATCGTGGCGAAGGCCATCGAGGAGGCGTACCGGCCGTTTATGATGCAGCATAAATACCCGTTTGTGCTTCTGCACATCCGCGTTGAGCCGGAGTATCTGGATGTAAATGTTCATCCAACGAAGATGGAACTCCGCTTCCGGGATGAGGAGAGGATCTATCAGATGATCTTCCGGGCGGTCAGCGACGCGCTGGCCCACAAGGAACTGATCCCGCAGGTGGCGCTGGATCATGTCGGTACGAGGGAGAATGCAGCGGCGGCAGATGCCGCGCAGAAGAAGGCGGACGCGGAGAAGGCGAAGGTAGAGAAGCTTCTGGAGCCGCGGCCGGAGCCGTTTGAGGTAAAGCGAAGGGGAAGTCTGGAAGGTGGGAGAAGTTCTGCCAATGGTATTCATTTGCCAGCAGATGAACGCTCTGGAATGCAAAACCGTCCGATAGAAGCACAACAAAGCACCCAGGACAGACCGGCGTCTGAGAGACAAAGCGTACAGAACAGCAATGCCGTTCCATCAGGGGAATATAACAACCGTACAGTATATCAGAGCGTCGCCGAAAAGCAGGTCGAATACGACAGCGCAGAGGCGCGGAAGGCCTGGCAGGAGCGGATGGTTAAGCAGCCGGGGGCGGAATCAATTGGCCCCGCGCATTCGCCGAAACCGGTCAGTCTGGCACAGATTGCCGGGAAACCGGAGACGCCGCAAGGACGGGCTGCGTCTGCGGTTTCAAATATCCGTACGGCGGCTAAAGAATCCGATGATTCATTTTTGCAGAACCCAAAGGGAGCTGCGGATACAGCCCCAGACGAGAAGCCGAAGCAGCTTGATCTCTTCGAAGAAAAGCTTCTGACGCCGCAGAGCCGTCTTCGTCACAAGCTGATCGGCCAGTTATTCGACACTTACTGGCTGGTGGAATTTGACGATCATCTCTATATCATCGACCAGCACGCGGCCCATGAAAAGGTGCTCTATGAGCGCACAATGAAGACATTAAAGAGCCGCGAATATACCTCCCAGATGGTGAACCCGCCGATCATTCTGACGTTGAGCAGCGAGGAGCAGATCCTGCTCAGCAAATATATGAAATATTTCACGGAGATCGGATTCGAGATCGAACCCTTCGGCGGCAAGGAGTACGCGGTGCGGGCCGTACCGGACAATCTGTTCTCTATTGCAAAAAAGGAGCTTCTTATGGAGATGCTGGACGATCTGTCCGACGATATCCTGAAGGGCGGCGTGGAATCCGTCTACGACCGGGTGGCGACCATGTCCTGCAAAGCGGCGGTAAAGGGAAATCATCGCCTCTCGCCGGCGGAAGCGGATCATCTGATCGACGAACTGCTTACGCTGGATAACCCATATGCGTGTCCCCACGGGAGGCCAACGATCATTTCCATGAGTAAATATGAACTGGAGAAGAAATTCAAGCGGATCGTATGATTGCTGCATTTCATGTTCAGGCAAATATATTATGGTGCCGCCGGAATAGCGGTACATAAAGAATATCGAAGAGGCAAAAATTCCGAAATTCATTTTGGGGGCAGAATATGACTGATTACGGGAAGATTCTCGACTTATGGAGCAAAAAGAAGATCTCATCCGGCGCGGAACTGGCGGAAGCGCTGAACGGACACAGCATCGCGTTTGCCTATCATTCCGGCAGGATCGAGAATGAGCATATCACTTACAATGATACGCGGGAAATATTCGAACATGACAGCGTAACTTCGTATACCGGGGATCTGCGGACTTTGTTCGAGATACGCAACGCCAGAGACGCCAATGAACTTCTGTTGGATGCTTTTGATGAGAAACGCCGCATCGATGAGACGCTGGTTAAGGAATTTCAGCAATCTTTGACAAAGAATACGTATGATACCCGCCGCTGGCAGGTGGGGGAAAGACCGGGAGCATATAAGCTGCATGATTATGTGACAGGGAGAAGTGAAATCGGAGCCGCTCCGGAAGAAGTGAAAGAAGAAATGGATGAACTGCTGGCCGAACTGGCAGATGATATTCCACAGGCAAAGACTCTGACAGCCGCCGCGTATTTTCACGCCAAATTCGAAAATATCCATCCGTTCGCTGACGGGAACGGCAGAGCGGGCCGCCTTCTTATGAATTATTTCCTACTTTTGAGCGGCCACCCGCCGATTATCATTCATGAGGAAGACCGCAAAGCTTATTATAAGGCTCTGGAAGCGTGGGATGAACGGCAGGAACTGGATCCGCTTATCAACTTTTTGCAGGAACAGGCTGTAAAAACATGGGAAAAGCAGCTTAGGCGCGCTGAAAGGGAAAATGGCGTATAGGTGAAAATCATGTTTCTGAATAGACAGAAGAAAAATCAGAAAAATACAGGCGTAAGCCGCGATCTGCTTCTGGCCGTGCAGGAGTATGTCCGCAGAAACTATCAGGAAGCAGACGAAGATAGCGGAGCAGATGGTTCGGCTGCGTCTAGGATGCAGAAACCAATGATATTCTCTGATGCGGCTATGCAGGTATCGGAGCCGGATGAGGAAGCACTGCTATTGGAGCCGGATGAGGCTGCACTGCCGGCACCGGAAATGGACAATGGCGCTGGGAGGGTGCAGGAGAATGTCTATCATTCGGCCTTTCCGGGAAGGGCTGCGAAATCGGAACAGCCGGGAATCCCGAAAAAGTACGCGAAGCCGAAGATGTCGGAAATTCCGAAAAAATGCGCACAGCCGAAGATGCCGGAAGTTCCGAAAAAATGCGCGCAGCCCGGAACAACCATGTTCGACGCGGCCGGAATGCCTTATGATCAGGCGCCGCTTCAAACCCTGACTCAGAATTCAATTCAGCCATCGGTTCAGGCATCTGCTCAACCACCGGTTCAGGCCATGATGCAGTCCCCGGCGCAGCCATCGATTCAGTCTCCAGACCAAAAGGCTCAGATATCTTCCCGCAAACTGGACGATCTTCTCAGGCAGATGGATGAGACATTTTCCCAGATGCTTCTGCGCCTGATCGACGAGCGTGGACTGAAGGATTCCGATGTCTATCACAAAGCGAACATTGACCGGCGGCTCTTTTCCAAGATCCGCAACGACGTCAACTACACGCCGACGAAGAAAACGGTGCTGGCATTTGTCGTCGCCCTGGAACTGTCAATGGATGAGACGAGGGACCTGCTCCTGAAAGCCGGCTACGCGCTGTCCAACAGTTCCCGATTCGATGTGATCGTTTCCTTTTTCTTTGAAACGAGGCGTTACGATCTGTTTGAGATCAATGAGGTGCTGATGGACTATGGCGAGCCGCTCTTATGCGATTAGAGATGTACCTGGCTCCAGCTGGAACAGCTTAGGCAAAGTCCAGGCCAAGGTCCAGTTGGCAACAAAATAAAATGTCGCTTCCCATGCGACCATTTGTCTCCTTTTATCTGCTATAGTTGGTTCATAACAAAGAAACCACACAGATGAAAGGAGATTTATTTATGAAAAAAGGACTTACAGAGCTGGTATTCATTCTGGACCGGAGCGGTTCCATGAGAGGGCTGGAGAAGGATACCATCGGGGGATTCAACAGCATGCTGGAACGGCAGAAAAAACAGGCGGAGGAAGAGGCCGGGCAGGTCGAGGTGACGACGGTGCTGTTCGACGATCAGTACGAGATGATCCACGACCGTTTCCCGATGCAGGCGGTAAAACCTCTGACAGAGAAGGAGTACTATGTGAGAGGCTGCACAGCGCTTCTGGACGCGGTGGGCAGAACCATCAGCCGGATCAAAAGCATTCAGGAGAATCTGCCGGAAGAGTACCGGGCGGAGAAGACGATCTTCGTGATCACCACGGATGGCATGGAGAACGCCAGCCGCGAATATTCTTACAGCCGCCTGAAAGCCATGATCGAACAGCAGAAGGAACTGGGGTGGGATTTTCTCTTCCTGGGTGCGAATATCGACGCGGTAGCTGAGGCCGGAAGATTCGGCATCGGCGAGGACCGAGCAGTGACCTATCAGAATGACAGCGCAGGCGTACAGCTGAACTTTAGGGTGGTAGGCGAGACCCTTACGCAGATGCGCATGGCGCCGAGCTGCGCCTCTGTGGGGGCGGACTGGAAGGCGGAGATCGAGGACGATATGCAAAGACGCGGTAAAAATCACGCAAAAGAAAGGAAAAGGTTTTTCGGATCGAAGGCGGCAGATAAAAAGGAATGAATAAAATCGAATCAACGAGTAAAATCAAATAGAATCGAATCAAGCGGAAAATCTTGATAAAATAACGACACATCGGTATAATTTGAGTATAATTATCGGTGTGTCATTATTTTGTGGGAAAATCATACCGATATCACTTGGGATGGAACCGCTGTAGGAAAAGACAGCGTAATAAAGGGAAAGAACGGAGATTCGATTAATATGAAGAATATCCTGATCATCGATGATGACATTCATATCGGAAACCTGATAGAAGAGGCGTTGAGCCGCGAAGGCTACCGCGTTTTCCACGCGTATTCCGGTACCGAAGCGCTGCTTTTTCTGGCGAAGACGAAACCAGATCTGATCCTGCTTGATCTGATGCTGCCGGGGCTTTCCGGGGAGGAAGTGCTGCCGCGGATCAAAGGGATACCGGTCATCGTCGTAAGCGCGAAGGCGGACGTGGACGACAAGGTGAAACTGCTGTACGGCGGCGCGGTGGACTACATTACGAAACCATTTCAGATCAAAGAGCTCCTGGCCAGGATCTCCGTGCATCTGCGGGAACCGGTAAGCGACGCGCCTTCCGAACTGCGGTACGCGGATCTTCTGCTGGATACAGATACGCGCCGAGCTGCGGCCGGCGGCCATGAAGTGAAACTGACCCGAACGGAATACGCGATCCTGAAGCTCCTGATGCAGAACCCCGCGCAGGTCATTCCGAAGTCCCTCCTTCTGGATCGGATCAGCGAGGATACGCCGGACTGCACGGAAAGCTCGCTGAAAATGCACGTCAGCAATCTGAGAAAAAAACTGCGCGAAGCGAGCGGAACCGATTATATCGAATCCGTGTGGGGAATCGGATTCAAACTGCGGCAGGAATAATCTTTACCTTTTCTTTACCGTTTCCTTTACCGCTTTCTTTACGGCTGCCTGATATCCTGTTGCCATCAACGAAAGGGAGGTAAGCCATTATGGACTATGTTCTCAGGATAAATGCATTGACGAAGAGCTATAAAGGATCCAGGGCGCTTGACGGCCTCACGATGAATGTTCCCAAAGGAGCGATCTACGGATTCGTAGGGAAGAACGGCGCCGGCAAGACGACTCTGATCCGCCTCATCTGCGGCCTGCAGGAGCCGGATTCGGGAGATTACACGCTGTACGGCAGAAAAAACACCGAAAAGGACATTACGAAATCCCGCCGGCGGATGGGAGCGGTGGTGGAATCGCCCGCCATTTATCTGGATCTAACGGCCGAAGAGAATCTGAAGACCCAGTACCGGATCCTGGGAATGCCCTCGTTTGACGGGATTTCCGATATCCTGAAGTTGGTCGGGCTGGATCATACGGGGAAGAAGAAAGCGAAAAACTTTTCCCTGGGGATGCGGCAGAGGCTCGGGATCGCCGTCGCGCTTGCCGGAGACCCGGATTTCCTGGTTCTGGACGAGCCGGCGAACGGGCTTGACCCGCAGGGGATCATTGAGGTCCGCGAACTGATCCTGGAACTGAACCGCAGACAGCAGATCACGGTTCTCATTTCCAGCCATATTCTGGACGAACTGTCGAAATTCGCGACCCACTACGGTTTCATCGACGGCGGGCGCATGGTGAAGGAAGTCAGCGCGGAAGAACTGGAAGCCGCCTGCCGAAAATGCGTCCGTATGGAGGTCAGCAGCGCGAAGATCCTCGCCCGCGTCCTGGACGGAATGAAGATCGATTATAAGGTCTTGAGCGGCACGACCGCCGACGTCTACGCGAAAGTGAATATTTCCCGCTTAAGCAGCGCGCTTGCGGCGGAAAACTGCGAGCTGATTTCGGCGCAGGAGCGGGATGAAAGTCTGGAAAGCTATTATGTGAGTCTGGTGGGAGGCGGAAAGAATGAATAAACTGCTGCGGTCTTATTTTTCAAGGCTTTGGAAGGATAAACTGTTCTGGCTCTGCATGGGAGCCATGCTTATATATGCGGTCGCGTTTATGTTAAATGGATGCAGGCAGGCGACCGTGGACATGTCGGAATATCAGTATTCCATCGATAAGTATTATTTCCACTTCGCGTTATCGATCGGGCTGTTCTGCTCGGTGTGCAGCAGCATGTTTTTCGGGACGGAATACAACGACGGAACGATCCGGAATAAGATCATTGTCGGGCATACAAGAACGGACATCTATCTGGCAAGCCTGATCACCACGTTCGCGGCGACGCTTATGATCCTGTCGGTATGGCTCGTCGGCGCGCTTGTCGCGGTTCCCGCGCTCGGCTTCTGGAAAATTGGCGTTTGGCGGCTGCTTAGTTACCTTCTGATCGCCGTCATGTTCGTTCTGGCTTTGTCCGCGATTTGTACGGTGATCAATATGCTTTCATCCGGCAAGGCCAATACATTCCTCGTTTCGATTCTGCTGTTCATCGGCCTGCTGCTTTTGGCGAGCATGATCTACAACGGCCTCAGCGAGCCGGAGATGATAAGCGGCGTTCAGATCACCCAGAATGGGCTCGATATGACGGAGCCTTCCCCGAATCCGAACTATGTTACCGGGATGAGGCGGGAGATCTATGATTTTGCCGTTGACTTCCTGCCGACGGGACAGGGACTGCGGATGTGGCAGCTTGAGATCGCACATCCGGTCCGGATGATCGTTTCCTCGCTGTTTATTACGGTTGTTACGACGGCGGGCGGGATGTTTGCGTTCAAAAAGAAGAATATACGGTGATTGGAATGAAACTCTGAAAAGGCTTGAAGAAGAACACCGAAGATAACTGGAGCAAAACCGAACGATGATTGAAACGGAATCGAAAGATGATTGAAACGGAATGGTTTCGACGCTTAATAGTAAAGGAGCCTGCAATGGAACTGTGGTCATTGACGTCTGGTGGCATTTTAGCCGTCGCCATTATAATTGTCAGTATGATGGCAACCGTCATCATTTTATTGGCGCTCAAAATCCACGCCCTGCGAACTGCTGCAAAGGAGATCGAAAGCGCCTTTGCCGATAGGCTCATGACCGATACTAATACGTTGATCGATATCTCTTCCGCAGACCGGAATATGCGCTGTCTGGCAAACAGCATAAACAGGGAACTCAGGAAACTGCGGGAAGCAAGGCACCGTTTTGAACAGGGAGACCTGGAACTGAAGAACGCGGTCACGAACATTTCCCATGATCTGCGTACCCCTCTGACGGCCATCTGCGGCTATCTGGATCTGCTTGAAACGGAAGAGAAGAATGAGCGGGTCGAACAGTATCTTCGTATTATCCGGAACAGGGCAGAGCTTTTAACGCAGCTGACAGAAGAACTGTTCCGGTATTCCGTGATCATTTCCGCGGAAAACAGCGGGACGCGCGAGCCGGTAAATGTGGGAGGCGTGCTGGAAGAGTGCGTCGCTTCCTTCTATACCGCGCTGAGAGAACGGAATATCGTGCCTGCGATCCGGATCCCCGAAGCGAAGGTAATCCGGACGCTCGACCGTTCCGCTCTGGTCCGCGTATTCTCTAATCTCTTGAACAACGCGGTCAAATACAGCGACGGTGATCTGGATATTACGTTATTAGAAAATGGCACCATTATCTTCTCAAATACAGCGTCCGGCTTAAACGAGGTGCAGGTCGGGAGACTGTTTGACCGCTTTTACACGGTGGAAGCCGCGAGAAAATCGACCGGCCTGGGCCTGGCGATCGCCAGGACGCTTGTGGAGCAGATGAACGGGACGATCTCGGCTAGATATGAGAATGGAAGGCTGAACATTATGATCACATTTCCCAATAGTAGTGAAGATACAATACCTTAGAATATATAGTATCGAACTTGCAAGAGCAAAAAACATTTCACAATCTGACAGAAAAGCGGCTTGTATTTGAGAATACCCGAAGCAGTTGCTGATACATAGGCGCGGATACAGGAAATACAGAAAATACGGAAGAACAAAGGTCCCGGCGCAGACAGCGTAGAAACGGCGCAGCCCACATAATGCGCCGTTCCCCCGCAGCCGCAAGCTGCGCCGTCATTTCCCGAAAACGACTATTACCAAAGGTATGTGTCGCGGCCTTTCAGCTTGCGCATAGCCTCGATGAAATAATAATCGGCATAGATGAAGTTGATGTTGCGCCCCGGCAGATGGTAGCCCGCTGTGCCGTGTAGCGTGATGGGGTCGGTGTCCGGATTCCAGTCGGCGCTCTTCTCGTCGATGGCATGCAGCATCCTGAGCGCGGCGCCAAGGTAGGTGTCCTTTTGCTCCGATACCAGTTCAGCCAGGTCGATGAACGCGGTAGCAAGCACGCCGGCCGCGATATCATCCTGCACCCAAGGCTCTGGCGGCTGGCGGAAATCCGAGGGGATGAGTCCGTCTTCCAGGATATTTGGCAGAACATAGGCGGCAATCCTTTGGGCCGTTTCCAGATACTCCTTCTTACCGGTTGCCTTGTAGCTGTCGGTGAAACCGCACAGGCCCCAGCCCTGACCGCGGCTCCACGCCGAGCCCTTTCCATAGCCCTGCCCGCCGAAGTTATCGACATAGGCGCCGGTATCGGGATCGAACTCATTGATGTGGATCACGCTGCCGTCTTCCCGGACAAAGTACTGCATCGCCATATCGGCGTGGCGCATGGCAATATTGCGATAGCGCGGGTCGCCGGACACCTCGCTGGCCCAATAGAGCAGCGGCAGATTCATCATACAGTCAATGATAGTCACGCCGGCCAGACGCATCGGCGGATCCACTTTGGAGAGTGCCATCTTCTCATCGCCCGCGCCCCATGCGCGGATGATGTTTGCTGCCGGATTAAACCGCCCGGCCAGCCACTTGGCCGCCGCCAGCGCGCTCTTTTTGGCGCCCACATCGCCGGTCAGCTTGTAGTCCAGCACAGCGGTGGGAAGCCAGAGAAAGCCGATGTCATGGGTATCCATGTCAAGCAGGCATTCGTCCAGAATCGGCAGTGTGAAGCGGGCGATCTCCTTGTAGCGTTCGTCGCCGGTTTCGGCGTACATCTGCCATAGCATACCGGCCCAGAATCCATTTGTCCAAAAACCTTTTGCGATACCGATATTGCCTTTGGCTTCCAGTTTGTTGTCATGTACGCCGTTTTGCGCCTCGCTGGGCAGCTTGGCGGCGGAGCGCTCCCGCACCTTACTTAGCTTGACGTGAGCTTTTTGCAGCACCTCGTCCACCCAGGCGCGGTCGGTGGCAGTAAGCATTTCAGATATTCTTTCACTCATAGTTATACTCCTATCACTATCTCACATTGAAAGATTCCCTAACCTGTGGTAAGATAAGGATGGGAACAATCATGTCACTGCAAGGTGTTGGCCTTCCATCCTACATAGATGGGAGGTGGTGCGGATGAGATTCGATTTTAAAGACCTAATGGCCTTCGGAATGTTCATTCTCGCATTACTGATCTTTATCATTTTGATAAGCCAGTAACGTTTTTCATATAGAAAAACCACCCTTGTATACTTGGCGGTAGCGAGGGTGGAATTTCTATCATCATTATCGGCCAACCTCTTGTAGAGGTGGTTGTTCCTGTTTTTTATTATATGACCACATTGGGAAATTTTCAATAGCTTTTTCACAGAAATTCTCCACTTCCCAGAAGTTAATGAAGTTTTCTGAAGTGTCTGAATACACATGCACATTTTTTTCTTGAAAATGGACTTTGCAGACTATCTTTTCCTTTCCCAAATGCGTTATACTCAGTAGAAAGTGCTTTCTATGTTAGAGCGATCGGCGTTCCGGCCGCTAACCGGAATGCCGGAAATAATTACGGAGGTCTGAACGCGGTATGGACCCGGATTTCCTTCTGGTCATGCGAATGAAAGACGGAGACGACGAGGCGATCGAAGAATTTGTCCGGAAATATTATCCGGCGGTCCTTCGGTATTGTATGCTGCGCATCGACGACGCGGGATACGCGCTGGACGCGGTTCAGGATACCTTTGAAAGGTTCTTCCGGAATTTTGCCAGGTACCGGCATTATGGGAAGGCTGTAAATTATCTGTATGTGATCGCGGGGAATGTCTGCCGGGACTATTACCGGAACCGGCGGGAGGTGGCTGCGGGAGCCGCGGAAGAAGTGTTACTGTTTCGAAGACGTAACAGTGAAGTCAGTGCTCGCGGGTACTACGAAGAAGAGGGTTCTGTATCGCCCGGAACAGCTGACAGCAGGCTACAGGCGAAAGCAGTGCAGGAAACGCCTGTGGAAATAAGTTCTCCGGACTCTGAGTTCTGCATAGATTCGCGCATAGATCTGCACGCGGATATCCGTATAGATATCCGCAGCGCCTTTGCCGCGCTGCCGCCGGAACTTCGGGAAACGGCGATCCTGTTCTTCTGTCAGGAGTTAAAGCAGCGGGAGATTGCGAAGATTCTGGGGATCGGACTTCCGCTCGTGAAATACCGGATCCGAAAGGCTCGTGAACAATTGCAGGAAACGCTGAAGGAGGTGAGGGAATGACTCGGAAGAGCAGGTTATATCGGAACGAGACATATCATTGCCATCATTGTATGACGTATCAGGACAATCTGTCTCAAAACGAGCCGTCTCAAAACGAGCTGTCTCGGAACGAAATCTCTCAGAATGAGGATTCTCGGAACAAGAAGTCTCAGAACAGGGTATCTCAGGACAAACTAACGCGGGTTTTGCGGAAAGAGGCGGATGCGTTTACTGCCAGAGAACTCATGAACACTGGTCAAAAGAAAAAACCTATAATTTCTAATAATGGATCTAACGATGCTCCGGCGCCGCATGCCCCTGCGTACTCCGCGCACCTGGAACAGACGATCCGCGCCGCGAAATCCGCCTACTGCGAAGCCGAATCGGCCCGGCCGCTGACCCGGTTCGAATTTTTGATGGAACAGAGCCGCTATATCCGCAAACGCTGGTGGATCCTGCAGGGACTTCTCCTGGCGGCGCTGGGTTTCACGCTGATCCGCGCGGACAGCAGCTTCTATACCGCGCGCAGTTTGGGGATCGCCGGTTCCGCCTTCGCGGTGCTGATCCTGCCGGAGCTTTGGAAGAACCGAAACTGCGGCGCTACGGAAGTTGAGGGGGCGTCCTATTATTCCCTGCGGCAGATCTATGCGGCCAGACTGACCTTGTTCGCCATGGCGGATCTTTTGCTGATCACGGCTTTTGGCGGGCTGGCGGTAACGGCCGGCGGCGTTCCGGTGACGGATCTGGCGACGCAGTTTCTGCTGCCGTTCAATGTGACCTGCTGCATCTGTTTTCAGACTCTTTACAGCCGCCGGATGCAGTCGGAGATCTTTTCCGTTTTCTTATGCGGGTGCTGGATCGCCGTCTGGGTCGAGATTGTCCTCGGAAAGCTGTACGACCGGATCACGCTTCCCGTCTGGTGCGGGCTTCTGACGCTGTCCGCAGTGTATCTGGTATTCTGCGTCACACGCGGACAGAGAAATTTACACAAATTATTGGAGGCAGAACCGATATGGAATTGAAAATAACGGACCTCACAAAGCAGT
>CANQBX010000089.1 GCA_947589095.1 uncultured Lachnospiraceae bacterium | reverse complement strand
AGCAGTTCCCTGCACAGCTCCGGATCCTGCATGACCTTTCCAAACATGAAATCGTTGGATATATCCAACTCTTCCCATTTCACGAACTCCCCCGGCATTTTGCTATTTACATCCTGCATATGAAATCACTTCCCCCCTTTATAGAATACCATATAATCAGCGCATCTACAAGTTAATTTCTTTACTCCAACAAAACGATCCTGACGCGCCGCCGTTTCCCCGCCGCAGCCTACTCCCCCACTCTCCACTCCTCAAAAAACTCCTTCAGGTAATCCAGATACCCGGCTTCCTCTACCTCTCCGTCCGCCAGGATCGGCATTTCTCCAATCTTATTCCCACCAAGCACGTATTCTATCGCTCCTATCTGCTGATCCATTCCCACCGGAGCTTCAATATGATCCGGTAAAACAATATTTTTCTCCACTAATGTAAAATCCTCCCCATGCAGGCCCAGATAGGAGAACGTCCCTCCGTATTTAAGCGCCACCTGAGCCTCCACGCCTCCCGTCACCGGCAGAAGCGGCAGCGCCGGCGGCTCCTTATCTTCGTAAAGGCGACAGTTGGCGTAACCGTAATTCAGAAGCACCGCCGCGTCGGCGAACCGGGCCTTGTAGTCCGGCGCAGCCATGATCGAGGCGATCAGCCGCACGCCGTCCTTCTCCGCCGTAGCCGAAAGGCAGTATTTGGCGATGGAGGTGGAGCCGGTCTTAAGGCCGGTCACATTGAAATTCGTGGCCATTTTCAGAAGCTTATTCGTATTCGCCAGACCGAATTCCTTTGTTCCCTGCTTCGTCACATGGGTGATCGTGTCCATCCAGATCGTCGAGTAATTATGTATCTGCGGGTAGCGGTTGATCAGCTCCCGCGACATGATCGCGATATCCCGGGCGGTCGTCAGATGTGCCGGCGATTCCGTCAGGCCGCAGCAGTCCTCGAAATGCGTCCCGGTCATTCCAAGCCCCTCCGCCCGATCATTCATCATCTGCACAAACGTCCCTTCATCCCCGGCGATATATTCCGCCATGGCCACACTGGCGTCATTGCCGGACGCGATCACGATACATTTGATCAGCGTCTCCACCGTCTGCGTCTCACCCTCCTCCAGAAATACCTGAGAACCGCCCATGGACTTGGCGTAGGCGCTGGTAACCACCTGATCCGTCATGCGGATCTTCCCGCTTTCAAGCGCGTCAAAGATCAGGATCAGCGTCATGATCTTCGTAATGCTGGCCGGACTGCGCTGCTCGTCGGCGCCCTTCTCGTAAATGACCTGTCCGGTGGACGCTTCCATAAGAACCGCCGACGGTGCGGCGATCTCCGGACCGCCGGAAAGCGCCGCCGCAGCCTGCGCCAGCCGGCTTCCGGCAGGGATGGCGGACGGCGGAGTTTCCGACCGCGCCGGCACGAAACCGTTCAGTACAAGCCCCAGCGACAGCATCCAGGCAAGCGCATATTTTCCATAATTTTTCATGATAACCTCCGTCAAAAATCCTCTTACTAAATGTATGGATGAAACGTGATCTTTTTTCACATTTCTTCATGACAAGGATTTACTTTATCTGACAAGATATGGTATACTGAGTAGGGTCTAAACGAAAGATGTGGGGGTTATCATGAACGGCCAGAACAAAACAAATGCATATCGGAAGAAAAAAATAATGCGCCGGAAGCGGAACCGTCTGATCGGACAGCTCCCCTATCTCCTGATCGGTCTTCTGATCATCGGGATCCTGGGCGGGATCACCTACAAAGTTTCAATGAGGATCGCGCTGGCTCTGGAAGCCAATGAGAAAAGCCAGTCCGGCGAAGGCAAAGAAGAAGAACCGGGAGACGGAGCGGACAGCTCCTCCGCCGAAGACGGCGGGACAGGGCCGGATGGGGAAGCCGCATCCGGCGAAACCGTGACAGAGCCGGAAACCGAATCTGCAATCGAAGCTCTTCTGGATCAGGCATGGCTCCTGGCCGCCGGTTATGATTACGACGCGGCCATCGACCTTCTGACTACGTCGGAGTTCTACGGAGCGGGAGAAGGCGGAACCACCGATCCTCGAATCAACAGCGCGATCTCCGAATATGAGCATATTCGGGAGTCCCTGCAGCCGGTAGAGATCACGGAGATCACACATGTTTTTTTTCACTCGCTGGTCATGGATGAGTCGAAAGCATTTGACGGAGACAGAGACGAATCCGGCTATAACCAGGTCATGACCACGAAAGACGAATTTCTCAAGATCCTGGATTCCATGTACGAGAAAGGTTATGTTCTGGTACGGCTGCATGACATCGCCACGATGCAGGATGGCAGGATGACCAAGGGCCGGATCCTGCTGCCTCCGGGCCGCAAGGCCTGCGTCATGTCCCAGGATGACGTCTGTTACTATGAATACATGGAGGACGACGGCTTTGCCCGCCGCATGGTGATCGGAGACGACGGAAAGCCCGCCTGCGAGATGATCCTGGACGACGGCACGGTGTCCGTGGGTTCCTACGATATGGTGCCTCTTCTGGAAGACTTTATCCAGCAGCACCCGGATTTCTCCTATAAAGGGGCCCGGGCGGTTATTGCATTTACAGGTTACCAGGGTATATTAGGTTACCGCACGGCGGAATCCTACCGTGAGACGAACCCGAATTTCGCCGCGGACTGCCAGGCGGCCGCCGCCGTAGCCAAATGTCTACGGGATAACGGATGGGAACTGGCGTCCCACAGCTGGGGACACAGGGATCTGGGAACGATATCCTATGAGAAATTCAAGACGGACTGTGACAAATGGGAGAAGGAAGTCGAGACCCTGATCGGTCCGACAGACATTATCCTCTATCCATTCGGCGCCGACGTCAGCGACTGGCACGCCTACACTTCCGACAACGAGCGGTTCATGTATATGAAGTCCCTGGGCTTTGACTATTTCTGCAACGTGGACTCCAACCAGTACTGGGTCCAGCTGGGAGACAATTATCTCCGGCAGGGGCGCCGGAACCTGGACGGCTACCGGATGTGGATGGACATCGCCGCCGGCGAGGGAAGCTCCAGCCGGAAGCTGGACGACCTGTTTAAGGCCGAGGACGTATTTTCCTCCAACCGGCCTACGCCGGTTGTATGGGAGTAAGCAATAAGGGCGCCAGCGGCGCCTTTCTTGTATTTTCAAATATGCGGATTCAGAACAATACGATCATGCAGTCAGACACGATCACACAAAATCATCAGGGCCGTCAAAAAATCCTCTGTCAGACAATTCCTGACAAACCCGCGCCACCGGCAGCCCGACCACATTGTTATAATCGCCGCAAATCCCCTTCACATAGGCCGCGAAATATCCCTGGATGCCATAAGCGCCGGCCTTATCCATAGGTTCTCCTGTAGCCACATAGCGGCCGATCTGCTCTTCCGTCATCGGATAGACTTCTACCTCCGTACCTTCGGCAAATGTGATCCGTTCCCCGGATGGGAAAAAGGCCATTGTCACGCCGGTATAGACGTGATGGGTGCGTCCGGCCAGCATCCGGATCATGGCGGCCGCCTCTTCCCGGCTCTTCGGTTTGCCCAGGATCCGGCCGTCGGCGGCGACTACCGTATCGGCGCCGATGACCACGGTGGAGCCTTTTTCCGAGTCCGTCTCCGGCACGCCGGCGTCCGCAGCCTGTGCCGAAGCGTTCCGTCTGATCCCGGCCGCCACATCCACCGCCTTCCTGCGGGACAGTTCCATCACCATCTGCTCCGGCGTCCCGCCCACGCCGCTCTCATCCACATGACTGGGTATCACCTCCGGCGCCAGCCCCACCTGCCGCAGGAGCTCCTGCCGGCGCGGGGACGCGGATGCGAGTATGATCCTTACCGCCATTTTCCGATTCTCCTTCCCGTAACTGTCGTGTCTGATCTCCTGAATCGCACAGGTACAGCAGGAAAAAAGGGATGCCCAGGCACCCCTTCTATCCTGTCTTCAAATCAATGCATTTCTCAAAACTGCACGATATCCCGAATCGGCTCCGCCTTCTCCACGCTCTCCGCGTAGAGCACCGGGCCGATGCCGTCGTAATCCTGCCACTCCTCATATTCAACGCGGGCGCGGACCTTCACCCACTGGCGGGTAGTCAGGTTCTTCGCCTCCCGCGCCTTGCAGACATAGCCCAAAAACGACATATCCGCCTCGCAGCAGGTCATGGCCATCCGCCCCGGCACGAAATAATTCTTCGGGAACTTGGTGGACTTAAGCACCATACCGGTGAATTCCACCACCCTGCCGCGGTAACGGTCCGGCTTGTCCATGCAGTCGATATACCAGATGCCGTAATCCTTGGGTGCGATCTCGATCACATCCGCCGACATATCGTAGGGCAGATCCGCCTCGGAGATCTCCGAGATCTCGCCGTCCTCGCCCTCGAACACGATCTCCGCCTGGTTGTTCATGGCCAGAAGCGTCCGGCGGTAGCCCTCCAGATCCGGCACATCGTCGCAGCGGTTGCAGATGATCAGCTCCGAATTGCGCACCATGGCGCCAAGGAGCGGCTTCATATTCTTCACATACAGATCGAAGGTGGAACCGTCGATGATCGTAATCTGCTGGTACACAGTCCAGTCCTTCGGAATCCGCAGCTCGTCCTGGTTCCACATGCCGTTCCATTCCATCAGGACGCGCTCCGGATTGTACATCTTCTTATACTCGGCCAGCTTCTCCGGCGAGATCTCATCCATGCTGTCGACCGTGATCATCGTGGTGCGGTTCACCTTAAGATACTTCGGGTCGTAGTCCGTGTCTCCCTCCTCGCAGACGATCAGAAGCGTCCGGCCGTCTGTCTGGAAATAGTCCTGGCTCATGGTAAACTGCAGAAACTGGGTCTTGCCCGCCTCCAGAAAACCATTGATGATAAATAATGGCGTTACGTCGTCGTCAATCATAGGTCCCATCGCTCTTTATTACTCCCGCTAAATGCTTTTACTGTTTTATCTTTCTCTCTCCGGGCAGCCGGATGCATAGCAGCTTCCCTCACTTCGGTCGGCCGGACGCAGCCGTTCCCTGCTTTCTCCTTGAACAACCGAATGTGACAGGTTCTTCTACTTCCGCCCGAACGCTTTCTCCAGTTCCTCTTCCTTCAGCTGCGCACCGATAACGCAGACCTTGCCGGTGTAATCCGGCGCGCCGGTGCGGATCTCCATTTCATCGGGTACAATGTCAAAATAATACCAATCGCCGGCCTTGTCCGCGGAGGGAACCATGCCCTTGGCGCGAAGTACGTCGCCGTAGGCGTTGCCGTTGGCCAGTTCATCGAGGATTGCCTCCAGAGCGGAACGGTTGATAGCGCCCACATTCTCAAGCCCCCAGCTGACGAAGACCTCGTCGGCGTCATGGTCGTGATCGCAGCCGCAGTCACATTCGCCGTCATGATGATGGTGGTGGTGATGGTGCTCGTGGTCATGACCGCAACCGCATTCCTCATCGTGGTCATGATGATGCTCGTGATCATCTTCGTCGTCATCGTGATGATGGTGATGATGCTCATGCTCGTCATCGTCATCATGATGGTGATGCTCATGCTCATGCTCGTCCTCATCCTCGTCGTCATCATGATGGTGATGATGCTCGTGATCATGGCAGCCGCACTCTTCATCGTCATGATGGTGGTGATGATGCTCATGCTCATCCTCATCATGATGAGCGTGCTTCTCACGCACTTCCTTCATCAAATCCTCTGCCATAGTATCCGGCTTCTCAATGATCTCCAGAAGCTGCGCTCCGGATAACTGGGCGCAGGGCGTCGTCACCACGGATGCCGTCTGGTTATGCTGGCGGATCAGCTCCACAGCCTGCTGCACCTTCGCCGCGTCCAGCACGTCGGTACGGCTCAGCACGATGGTTCCCGCGTTCTCAATCTGGTTATTGAAGAATTCGCCGAAGTTCTTCATATACATCTTGCACTTGGAGGCGTCTACAATCGTCACAGCGCTGTTCAGCCGCACATCCACGTCCGCCGCCACATCGATGACCGCCTTCATCACGTCGGACAGCTTCCCGACGCCGGACGGCTCGATGATGACCCGGTCGGGCTTATAAGTATTCAGAACCTCCGCCAGGGACTTGCCGAAATCGCCCACCAGCGAACAGCAGATGCACCCGGAATTCATCTCCCGGATCTCGATGCCGGCGTCCTTAAGGAACCCGCCGTCGATGCCGATCTGACCGAACTCATTCTCGATTAAGACCACCTGCTCCCCGGCGATGGCTTCCTCCAGAAGCTTCTTGATAAATGTAGTTTTTCCGGCTCCCAGGAATCCGGAGACGATGTCAATTTTAGTCATGATGATCAACCTTCTTTTCCATTTTTTCCTAACATATTATTCTGTCACAAAACATATGTAAAGTCAAGACCGGCAAGGCTTCCGAACGCTACTTTTTTCTTGATGCAATACGTCCATCACCGCCTTTTGAACGGTTCAATGCCGGGTCATGCTGATGGATTTTCTGCTGCTCATGCTGCCTGCGTGTCGCCGATGAAGACCTGCCTACAATAGCGGCGCCACTGCTTTCATCACAAATCCGGTCAGTTTCACGTTCCATTTCTCGTTTTTCACCGTCTCCGGCGTCACCTGACGGCATCTGGCAAGCGTTGCCTGGAAATCCCTCTCGATATCGGAAATACACTCAGTCCGGTACAGGTAAGCCGCACACTCGAAATGATGATAGAGGCTGCGGTAATCCAGATTGATCGTGCCCACCACGGCGCGGCAGTCGTCGCTGACGAATACCTTCGCGTGGACGAAGCCGGGCGTGTACTCGTATATCTTCACTCCGGAATCCAGCAGGGACTTGTAGTGGCTCTTGGCCAGAGCGTAGGGCATGGGTTTGTCCGGAATGCCCGGCAGGATCAGCTTCACGTCAACGCCCTTCTCCGCCGCGAATTTCAGCGCCGTCTCCATCTCGCCGTCCAGAATCAGGTAAGGCGACATGATATGGACGTAACTGCGGGAGCGGTTCAGAATATCCATGTAGACCCGCTCGCCCAGCTTATCGCTGTCCAGCGGACAGTCGCCGTAGGGGAGGACGAAACCAGCGGGCCGCGGTGATTCTGCCACAGCCGGACTTGCGGCCTTCGCCCCAGCCGAAGCATCTGCGACCGGACTTCCTATCTCTGCGCAGGTTTCCTCTGCAGGCAGCTTCATAGTCTCCGCGCTGTCAGATACAACCGTTTTCCCGGCTTTCGCATCCGCCGCCAGCAGACTCCCAGCCTCTGCATCCGCCGCCGGCAGACTTCCGGCTTTCGGCGACGGCCCCGCAGCGTCCAGGTATTTATCAAATTCCGGCGCCCGCTCCGTGATGTTCCACATCTGCAGGAACATAAGCGCGAAGCTCTGCGCCGCGCCGCCCTCCAGCATGATCGCGGTGTCCTTCCAGTGACCGAACCTCTCTCTCTGGTTGATATACTCATCCGCCAGGTTCACGCCGCCGGTGAAAGCGGTGCAGCCGTCGATCACCAGGATCTTCCGATGATCGCGGTAATTATAGTGGGTGGACAGAAACGGCGTCACCGGCGAAAACATTTTACACTTGATCCCCAGCGTCTTAAGCTTCTCCGGATAATTATGAGGCAGCGTCGAGAATTCGCAGGTGCCGTCGTACATGAGCCGCACATCTACGCCTTCCCGCACCTTCGCCGCCAGGATCTCCAGGATCTTTCCCCACATGAGCCCTTCCTCGACGATGAAATATTCCATGAAAATGTACTTCTTCGCCGATTTCAGCTGCACAAGCATCTGCTCGAATTTGTCCTCGCCCAGCGGAAAATATGTGACCTTTGTGTCTGCGTATACCGGAAAGCACCCGCTGCGGCGGACGTAGCGCGCTAGGGAAACCTCGTCCGGGTTCTCCTTTTCCAGCGCGTCCATCACCTTCGGATCCTGCACCAGCTCCTCCTTCGTCTCATCGATCAATTCCTGCAGCCGCGCATGGACGGCCCGATGGCCGATATCGCTCTGGGTGTACCAGAACAGCAGCGCGCCAAACACCGGCAGCAGCATGATGACGACCAGCCAGGTGATCTTGGCCGTCGGATCCAGCCTGCTGTTTAAGAGATACAGCACCATGAATACCGTAAATACCGCCGCGCTGCCCAGCACATGGGGCAGGAACTGGGCGAACCGGAAGAACGCCATGAACAGGAACAGCACCTGCAGCACCAGAAGCACGATCATGATCCCCACACGGCTGAACACCGCGTGGAAAAAGCCTTTCTGTCCTTTCTTCAGCAAACTTAAGCCCCGATCTGTCGTATCCATAGTTGTCCTCCTGTGATCCTAGATTATTTTTCTCTGAAATACCGATGTCTTCCGCGGTCCGCATTTCTCTGTAAATGCCGTCACCGCCACGGACTTTTATGCTGCAATGCCGGCTATATACGCCGTCGCCGCCGCCCGCGGACTTCTGTACTGCGATGCAAATTGGCACCGCCCGCAGCGTTAACTGCCGCAGCGGTCTCTATTCTCCGCAAACTTCTGCATTGCGATGCCAGCCATATGCAACGGGCGCACTCCCCGCATATCGATATAACGCGCAGGGCGCTATACCGCAGACGTGCTCTTTCCGCACCCGCATACAGCGCCCTTTCTCTTTCTTCCTTTAGTTCGATCCACGGCTCATGAATCGTTTGATCCCCTGAAATGTCTCCTCGCTGATGATATGCTCCATCCGGCAGGCATCTTCCTCGGCCGTCTCCGCCGATACGCCGCTGACCTGCCGTAAAAATGCGGTCAGAAGCTTATGCCGTTCGTAAATGGCCCCGGCCTTCTGCATGCCCTTCTCCGTCAGCTCCAGCTCGCCGCCCGGCTCCATCGTGATATAGCCGTCCTCCTTTAATATTCCCACGGCCCGGCTCACGCTGGGCTTGCTGAAATTCAGCGACCTGGCGATATCAATGGAACGAACCGCTCCCTGCTTCTCCTTCAGCATCAGGATCGTCTCCAGATAGTTCTCCCCCGATTCGTACATCTATTCCCCTCCATTTCGACGATACACCTTCTGTTTCTTCTGACATTATACCCTTAACCTGCAGATTTGTCAAATCAATTGCCCCCTATATCCGCAATTGCCCACTACATCCGAAATTGACATAAACACAAGCGTAAACGTTACTTTTCACATTTCATTTTCTGCCTTGCTTTTTGGTATTTACAGGCAGGTTCTTTTTGATGTACAATAAGGAGATAAATTTATGTCACAGAACAATGTAACAGTCAACAGAGAGTATAAGTCCAGCCTCTTCGCACGGATCTTCTCCGAGCCGGAAGCTGTACGAATATTCATACTTTATCGGCGCGGTCCGTCGGCATCTGAGGGAAGGTCTGACCCTGGGAGCGGCGGTGGACCGGGCGGCGGACGAGTGCATCGCCGGGGATATCCTGCGGGAATTTCTCTTAAAACACAGAGCGGAGGTAGCGAATATGGTAATGCCGGAATTCGACGCGGAGCTGCATGACCGTATGACGAGGGAGATTGGGTATAACGAGGGATATGACGAAGGTAGAGCCGCCGGCATCGCTGAAGGTAAAGCCGGAACAGTCTGCGACATGCTCTCCGATATCGGACCGCTTCCGGAGATATGGCGCGGTCGGATCATGGCCGAGTGCGACACCGATACGCTCGATGCATGGATCCGGACCGCCCGGCGTGCCGAGAATCTGGAAGAATTCCTAACGAAAGCCGGGCTGGTGATGTAACCACGGCCTGAATGCCGCACCTGTCTGCAATTGTCTGACCAATACAAAAGCGTCGACCGGCGCTCCTCTTGTACTGAAATACGAGCAGGAGGCCAATAGCGCCCTTCCCGCATGGAAACGCAAACAGCACAAGCCTCCTGCCTGCGCTTTGCACCGTTTACGGTGCCTGGGAATCGACTTGTTTTGCATCGTTAACACATGAATGAAACATCGGACAAAAAACACGGAGTACAGGGAATTCATCTCTGTACTCCGCGCCCGTATTTACACGCAAGAAAGGCGCCGGTGACGCCCTTCTTGTATTTCCATGCGAGCAGGACGCCAGTGACGTCCTGCTCGTATTATGTGACCGGCTCTTATAGAACGTTGGACGTGTCTTTGGGCTTCGGTTTCGGCTGACCCGCAGTCTTCGCGTTCTTGGTTCCGGAAACAAACTTGCCCTTCTGTTGTTTCGGGGTATTCATGCCTTCCTGCTGTTCAAGTTCCGCAAATGTCGTTTTTAATCCTATGGACTTCCTCCACCCTGCCGATATAGCTGCATTCGCGATCCATCTGCTGATGTCATCCAAATTTTTATTCTGCTGGGATGCGATCTCAATTTTAGCACGCATTGTGTTAGTCACTCCCAACTCATTATAATATATCCGGCGTCCCTGGGGAGTTGAAAGCCGCTCATCTTTGGAGATTTCCTTTGCCAACTCTCTCGCCTCTCCCGCCGCCGACCATAGAACTCCACTCTTTCTTACTTTTGCAATTCCCTGCCTCAGAAGAACCTGTCCAGTCGTCGACAGCACTGACTGTCTTGGCTGCTGTACCGGTTGTGGCGTCCGTCGGGTTTGCTGGGGCGCCGGCTGTGGCGTCCGCTGGGTCTGCTGCGGCGCCGGCCGTGGCGCCTGCTGGGTCTGCTGTGGTATTGGCTGTGGCGCCTGCTGGGCCTGCTGTGGCGCTGGCTGTCCCGCTGTCGGCTGGGCCGGCTGATCTGCTGTTGGCTGCGTCGGCTGCCCTGTCGTCGGCTGGGCCGGTTGTTCCACTGTTGGCTGCGCCGGCTGCTCTGCCGTTGGCTGTCCCGGCTGATCCGCTGTTGGCTGAACCGGCTGCTCTGCCGTTGGCTGAACCGGCTGCTCTGCCGTTGGCTCTCCCGGCCGCTCCGCCGTTGGCTGGCCCGGCTGCTCCGCCGCTGGCTGGCCCGGCTGCTCTGTCGTTGGCTGGCCCGGCTGCCCTGTCGTTGGCTGGCCCGGATGCTCCGCCGTTGGCTGGGCCGGCGCCGGTTGCGGATTTTGACGTGCTGCCTGCTGCTCTGCCTGCGCCTTGGCCCGCATCGCAGCAGCGAGCGTCATCTTCCTTTGATCATCGTCCAGATGTTCCATCGCAGCGCGTTCCTGCTCGTTCATTCCCAGCTCATCATAGATCAAGGTCCTTCTCTGATGCGCAAGCGCTTCCTCGAAGTCGCTGCCTTTAAGCACTGACAGATCATTCTCCCTGGTGATCGGCTGACCGAGAGCCGCCTGCCTTTCAAGCCTGGCAATCCGGTTTATCCATTCTTCCTCCGGCAGCTCATTCAGCTCTTCCTGCAGATCTTCGGGCAGATTTAAAACCTTATGCACTTCGGCCTTCATCTCTTTGATATGACTCTTCCATAAATCGTCCGTCAGTTTATCTTCTTTACGGGAGGTCTCCTCTGGTCCGTTATTCTCTTCGGCGGAAGCCGCCTCCGGCCCGTCGCTTTCTTCGACCGAATCTTCTTCCTCCATCCCGTCATTCTCTTCGGCCGAAGCCGCCTCTGGTCCGTCATTCTCTTCGGCCGAAGCCGCCTCCGGTCCGTCATTCTCTTCGGCCGAATCACTTCCTAGCTCATTATACTCTTCGAGAATATCGTCTCCCGGTTCATCTTCTTCTATGTCATCAACCCTCTCTTCTCTTAATTGTCTGTAGATACCAAGAGTGAGATCAGGATCATTAAGCTCTTCTCCCAATGCTGTTAAGCGGTCATGTATCCTTCTCAGAATACGCTGGTAGTTGTCCCGCTCATTCACATCCAGGTTCCTCGCGGCATCGCGCTCCGCACTGTTAAGTCCCATCTGGTCATAGAATTCTGTCTGTATCTTCTCGTTATAAGCCTTGCTCCGTTCCACAAGTGCCCGAGTGTATTCTTCCTCACTCTGGATCTTCGACAGATCGTTCTCCGGCGTGATCCTCTCTCCGCCAAATGACTGATACTGACTCAAAATCTTCGGCAGACGCGTCTCCCATTCCTGCTGGGAAACGTTCAGCAGTTCATTATATAATTCCGGTGCCAGCTCTACCGCTTTCAGCTGATTCCGTCTGGTGGTTTCTCTCTGTATCCGTTCGTTATAAGCTTTGCTCCGTTCCACAAGTGCCCGAGTGTACTCTTCCTCCCCCCGGATCTTCGACAGATCATTCTCAGGAGTGATCCTTTCTCTGCCAAATGACTGATACTGACTCAAAACCCTGGGCAACCGCGTCTCCCATTCCTGCTGGGGAATAGTCAGCAGTTCGGCATATAATTCCGGCGACAGTTGTACCGCTCTCAGCTGATTCCGCCTGGCGGCCTGCTCCGGCGTCAGTCTGACTCCCATCACCCGCTCTATTTCTTCCCGCGCTTCTCTGATATCCCTCTCGCCAACGACGTTCCATTCGTCCATATTCGGTTCATCAGAAGCTGTCCGCCGGGTTTCTTCCTGAGGGGGCTCTTCCTGATGGATCTCTTCCTGGCGAGCCTCTTCCTGATGAGTTTCTTCCTGGCGAGTCTCTTCCTGATGGGTCTCTTCCTGGCGAGCCTCTTCCTGATGAGTTTCTTCCTGGCGAGTCTCTTCCTGATGGGTCTCTTCCTGGCGAGCCTCTTCCTGATGAGTCTCTTCCTGATGGGTTTCTTCCACATGAGCCGGTTCCGGCTGGATCGGCGCTCTGGTCCTGACCCTCTGATATTCCTCCATGCGGCCTGCGCGTTCCATCCGCTCCAGATTTTCGCGTCTGCGCTCCAGATAAGCGGCCCTTACTGCCGGTTCCTGCCCCTCCAGCACGCTGCGCTGCATATCTCCCAGTCTCAGTTCATTATAAATTTCCTGACGTCCTTCCGGAGTCTGAAGACGGGGATCGTCATTATACTGCCCTGGCTGGTTCTGCTCCGCCTGAGGTGCATTCTGCGGCTGTCGCGCCTGCGGGGGCGCTGCCTGCTGCTGCTGCACAGGCTGTTGTGCCTGCGGAGCTGCAGGCTGCTGCGGGCCATTATTTTGCCCCTGCACTCGCTGCTGCGGGTTCTGCTGCGGCTCGTTATTCTGCCCCTGCACTCGCTGCTGCGGGTTCTGCTGCGGCTCGT
>CANQBX010000088.1 GCA_947589095.1 uncultured Lachnospiraceae bacterium | reverse complement strand
GCAATACATAAAAATAAATTTGACACAAAAAAATAGGCCAGATAAGGCTTTCCGGAGATTGGGGTGTCAAAAACCCGTGTTCATCCACGGGCATGTACACGCCAATTACGGCAGAGACTTTAAGCGGAAGGATATGTACGGGGATACGGTGGTGGTCAACGCCTATGAGTATTATGTGGTGCAATATCCGCCCGATCCGGCCGCAAAGACGGTGAGTTCCGCGGAATCCGTGGCTATGGTGTCGAGGGGGCTTTTTGAGACGGATGTAAGGGAAGCGGCCGGGATGATCCGCAGATGAAGAACGGATTATTTGTAAAAAGTGCTTGCATTTTCCGGAAAAGGATGCTATAATCCGCTTGACAATGAAAGAGAATGAAGGATAAGGAGTGGGCGCGAGTCCACTCCTTGATTTTACGCGGGCAGCGCGCCGGACAGACATTTCTGCGCGGGAAAGGCGGTGAAAGCATGACGAAAAGAGAAACCTATGAGTCCAGAACGGAGGCTTACCTTCTGCCGCTCCTTTCCCGGTACGGCTTTACGCTGTGGGATGTGGAGTATGTGAAGGAGGGCTCGAACTGGTACCTGCGGGCATACATCGATAAGGAAGGCGGCATTACGGTGGATGACTGCGAACAGATCAGCCGGCCCTTAAGCGACTGGCTGGATCAGGAGGACTTTATTGACGGCAGCTACATTCTGGAGGTCAGCTCCCCGGGGCTCGGGCGGCCCCTTAAGAAGGATAAGGATTTCGAGAGAAGTATCGGCCAGGACGTGGAGGTCAGGCTTTTTAAGGCGGCGGACGGGCAGAAGGAATTCGCGGGGACGCTTACGGCTTACGATAAGGACACGGTGACCGTCACGATGGAGGACGGGACCGAAAGAAGTTTTGAACGCGCGGGAATCGCGCTTGTGCGGCTGGCGTTTGATTTTTAAAAAATAGTTTTGGAGGATAAAAAGATGAACAAAGAACTGATTGAGGCACTGGAGATTCTGGAAAGGGAGAAGAATATCAGCAAGGCCACCATGCTGGAGGCCATTGAGAATTCCCTTCTGACCGCGTGCAAGAATCATTTTGGCCGTGCGGATAATATCCGGGTGAATATTGACCCGGATACAGGGGATTTTTCCGTGATTGCCGATAAAACGGTAGTGGAAGAGGTGGAGGAGCCTGCCATCCAGATCAGCCTGGCTGACGCGAAGGCGATCGATCCGAACTATGTGGTGGACGATGTGGTGCAGATCCCGGTGGAGTCCAAGTCCTTCGGGCGGATCGCGACCCAGAACGCGAAGAACGTGATCCTTCAGAAGATCCGCGAGGAGGAGCGCAAGGTCCTTTATAACGACTGGTACGCCCTGGAGAAGGATATTGTGCCGGGCGTGGTGCAGCGGTACCTCGGCAGGAACATCAGCATTAATCTCGGCAAGGTCGACGCGATCCTGAACGAATCCGAGCAGGTGAAGGGCGAGGTCTTTAAACCCACGGAGCGCATCCGCGTTTATGTGCTGGAGGTGAAGGATACCCCCAAGGGGCCGAGGATCTCCGTATCGAGGAGCCATCCGGATCTGGTCAAGAGGCTGTTTGAGCTGGAGGTGGCCGAGGTGCGGGACGGTACCGTGGAGATCAAGGCGATAGCCCGGGAGGCCGGCTCCAGAACGAAGATCGCCGTTAAGTCCAACGATCCCAACGTGGATCCGGTGGGCGCGTGCGTGGGCCTTAACGGCGCCCGCGTTAATTCTGTGGTGCGCGAGCTGCGGGGCGAGAAGATCGACGTCATCAACTGGGATGACAACGCCGCGTTCCTGATCGAGAACGCGCTGAGTCCGGCCAAGGTCATTTTCGTCGTGGCGGACGAGGAGAGCCGGGAGGCCCAGGTCATCGTGCCGGATTACCAGCTGTCGCTGGCGATCGGCAAGGAGGGGCAGAACGCGCGCCTGGCCGCCAAGCTGACGGGATATAAGATCGATATCAAGAGCGAGAGCCAGGCCAGGGAGATGGGCCTGTTTGAGGAGCTGGGCCTTGAGAATCAGGTGGAGGAAGGCGTTTACGAGAGTTACGATACCTATCAGGACGGCTATCCGGGAGAGTACCAGGACGGTTACGCGGACGGCTACCAGGAAGGCTACGAAGGAGAGTATCAGGAGGACTATTCCGGCTATTCGGGAGAGTATCAGGAGAACGATCCGGACGGCGGCCAGGACGGAAGCTCCGATTACCAGGGCGAGGATATGCCACAGTAATTCGGCAGGAATATAGAACGGATCACAGGAGGCAGATAGTGAGTACGAAAAAGGTTCCGCTCCGGCAGTGTATCGGCTGCGGGGAGATGAAAAATAAAAAAGAGATGGTACGGATCCTTAAGACGGAATCCGGGGAAATCACCCTGGACGCAACCGGGCGAAAGAACGGGCGCGGCGCCTATCTCTGTCCGAACATGGAATGTTTCCGGAAGGCGGTAAAGGGCAGAGGCATCGAGAGATCGTTCAAAATGGCGGTTCCGAAGGAAGTGTACGAGGCTCTGGAAAAGGAGATGGAGCAGATTGGATGACAGACAGAAGGCCTTAAACCTGATCGGACTTGCGACGAAGGCGGGCAAAACCGCCAGCGGCGAATTCTCTGCGGAGAAGGCGGTCAAGAGCGGGAAGGCATATCTGGTGGTCGTGTCGGAGGAGGCGTCCGGCAACACCAGGAAGATGTTTGCCAATATGTGTGCTTATTATCGGGTTCCCATCTGTGTATTCGGAAGAAAAGACGAGCTTGGACGTGCCTGCGGCAAGGAGATGCGCGCTTCTCTGGCCGTCACGGACGAAGGGCTCGCCGGCGCGTTGGTAAAACAAATGAACAGGATCGGAGGCAGTAAGTATGAGAATTAGTGAATTTGCGAAGGAATTAGGCAAATCCAATAAAGAAGTTTTAGATATCCTGGCGGGACAGGGGGTGACGGGCAAGACCCATTCTTCCAATATAAGCGACGCCGAAGCAAGCGCCGTGAAGGCGGCGCTGGCGCCGTCGAAGGAAGCGAAGCCTGTCCGGACGCCGGCGCCGGCCGCAAAGACCGGAGCGGAAGGCCATAGCCTTTCCGCGGCGGGAGAAGCAGGCGGGCGGGATCGCGCGAAAGCGGCGGAAACAGCCGTAAAGCCGGGGAGCGGCGCCGGGCAGAGCGCGGCGAAGCCGGCAGAAGCGGCCCAGGGCAAATCGCCCGCCGGTACGGCCAAGCCGCAGGCGGCGAAGCAGGCGCCTTCTGACGCGGCGGGGCAGAAGCCGGCGGCCGGGACGGAAGGAACGGCCGCTCCCAAGAAGAAGCTGATCGCGGTATACAGGCCGCAGAATGCGGAAACGATGCGCGGGGCGCGCCCGGGCCAGAACCAGGGACGGCGCGACGGAGCGCGCCCGCAGGGCAGCGGAGCGCCGAACGGGATGCGCCCGCAGGGAGCCGGAGCGCCGAACGGGATGCGCCCGCAGGGAGCCGGGGCGCCGAACGGGATGCGCCCGCAGGGAGCCGGGGCGCCGAACGGGATGCGTCCGCAGGGAGCCGGAGCGCCGAACGGGATGCGTCCGCAGGGCAGTGGAGCGCCGAACGGGATGCGTCCGCAGGGCAGTGGAGCGCCGAGCGGAATGCGTCCGCAGGGAGCCGGGGCGCCGAACGGGATGCGTCCGCAGGGCAGTGGAGCACCGAGCGGAATGCGTCCGCAGGGAGCCGGAGCGCCAAATGGGATGCGTCCGCAGGGAGTACCTGCGGGACAAACGCCGGTCCGACCGCAGGGGACGCCGTTAGGGCAGGCCCCGGTGCGTCCGCAGGGAGTATCTGCGGATCCGACGGCAGTAAGACCGCCGGTTCAGACCAAAACGGCTGCAGGAACGAACGTGTCTGCGGCAGTTCAGGCAGGCAGCGGCGCGTCTGCGCCGGAAGTCCGTCCGCAGGAGAAGCCGGCCGCCGGCGTTCAGGAGAATACGCGTCCGCAGGAAAGCGCCGCCGCGTCTGCAGATGAGGGCAGAGTACAGGGGCAAAGCGTTTCTGCCGGAGGAGAAGCGGCGAGGCCGCAGGCTGCGGCCCAGCAGCCGGTATCCAGAGACGGTGTCCGACCGCAGGGGCAGGCCGTACGTGACGGAAGCAGAGGCCAGGGCGGCCCTGCGGGAAGCCGTGACGGCCGGAGCCAGGGCGGGTCTGCGATGAGCCGCGACGGCGGAAGGGGCCAGGGAGGCTTCGCAGGAAGCCGTGACGGAAGCCGCGACGGTGGAAGAAGCCAGAGCGGTTACGGAAGCCGCGACAGCGGAAGGAGCCAGGGAGGCTACGCGGGAAGCCGCGACGGAAGCCGCGACGGCGGAAGGGGCCCGGGAGGTTTCGGCGGTCGCGACGGCGGAAACAGAGGCCAGGGCGGTTACGCAGGCAGCCGCGACGGAAGCCGCGACGGCGGAAACAGAGGCCAGGGCGGCTACGCGGGCAGCCGTGACGGCGGAAGGAGCCAGGGAGGCTTCGGCGGCCGCGACGGCGGAAGCAGAGGCCAGGGCGGTTACGCAGGCAGCCGCGACGGAAGCCGCGACGGCGGAAACAGAGGCCAGGGAGGCTTCGGCGGCCGCGACGGCGGAAACAGAGGTCAGGGCGGTTTTGCGGGAAGCCGCGACGGAAGCCGCGACGGCGGGAGGAGCCAGGGCGGCTTCGGAAGCCGTGACAGCGGAAGAGGCCAGGGCGGACGTCCGGGCGGAAGAGACGGAGGAAAGTCCTTTGATACGCCCATTGCCGCCAAGCCCCAGAGCAACCGCGCGCAGAAGAACGCCCATAAGAACGACCGCTACGACAATAAGAAGAGTATGAACGAGGACGGCCCGAGAACAAAGGGCAGGTCCGCGACGAATAAACATCCGTTTATTATGCCGCAGAAGCCGGCGGAGGCGAAGGTTGAGGACTCCATCAAGGTCATCACGATCCCGGAGAGCTTAACGATCAAGGATCTGGCGGAGAAGATGAAGCTCCAGCCATCGGCCATTGTCAAGAAGCTGTTCCTTAAGGGAACCATTGTGACTCTGAACCAGGAGATCGACTATGATCAGGCGGAAGAGATCGCCATGGAGTACGACGTACTCTGCGAGAAGGAAGAGAAGGAAGACGTGATCGGCAACCTTCTGCGGGAGGACGAGGAGAATGAGGACGATATGGTCGCGAGACCTCCGGTGGTCTGCGTCATGGGCCATGTCGACCACGGCAAGACCTCCCTTCTGGACGCGATCCGCCAGACCAATGTGACATCCCATGAGGCAGGCGGTATTACCCAGCATATCGGCGCTTATACGGTGGAGATCCGGGGACAGAAGATCACGTTCCTTGATACCCCCGGCCACGAGGCGTTCACAGCCATGCGTATGCGCGGCGCCCAGTCCACGGACATCGCGGTTCTGGTCGTAGCCGCGGACGACGGCGTCATGCCTCAGACGGTAGAAGCCATTAATCACGCCAAGGCGGCCGGCGTCGAGATCATCGTCGCCGTCAATAAGATCGATAAACCCAGCGCCAATGTGGAGCGGGTGAAGCAGGAGATGACGGAATACCAGCTGATTCCGGAGGACTGGGGCGGCAGCACCATTTTCGTGCCCGTATCCGCCCATACGAAGGAAGGCATCCCGGAGCTTCTGGAAATGATCCTTCTGACGGCGGAAGTGAAGGAGCTGAAGGCCAATCCCAACCGCAACGCCCGCGGTCTCGTTATCGAGGCGCAGCTTGACAAGGGCAAGGGCCCGGTGGCCACGATGCTGGTGCAGAAGGGCACCCTGCGGGTTGGCGACAATGTGGCGGTGGGCGCCTGCTACGGCAAGGTCCGCGCCATGATGGACGACAAGGGACGCAGAGTGAAGGAAGCGCTTCCCTCTACGCCAGTGGAGATCCTGGGACTGAACGGCGTCCCGGGCGCCGGCGAGATCTTCGTGTCCTGCGACAGTGAGAAGGAGGCCAGAAGCTTCGCGGAGACATTTATCTCCGAGGGCAAGAACAAGCTGATCGAGGATACCAAGGCGAAGCTGTCCCTGGACGATCTGTTCAGCCAGATCCAGGCCGGCAATGTGAAGGAGCTGCCGATCATTGTGAAGGCAGACGTACAGGGTTCGGTGGAAGCCGTGACCCAGAGCCTGACGAAGCTGTCCAACGAAGAAGTGGTCGTCAAGGTGATCCATGGCGGCGTCGGCGCCATCAATGAGTCCGACGTGACTCTGGCGTCGGCCAGCAACGCGATCATCATCGGCTTCAATGTGAGGCCGGACGCCACCGCCAAGTCCATCGCCGAGCAGGAGAAGGTGGATATCCGGCTGTACCGGGTCATTTACCAGGCGATCGAGGATGTGGAAGCGGCCATGAAGGGCATGCTGGATCCGGTCTTCGAGGAACAGGTCATCGGCCACGCCGTGGTGCGTCAGACCTTCAGGGCTTCCGGCGTGGGTACCATTGCGGGATCCTACGTACTGGACGGCAAGCTCCAGAGAGGCTGCTCCGTGCGCATCACGAGGAACGGAGAGAAGCTGTACGAGGGGCCGCTGGCGTCCCTGAAGAGATTTAAGGACGATGTGAAGGAAGTAGCCACCGGCTACGAGTGCGGTCTGTCCTTCGAGAAGTTCAACGACGTCCAGGAGGACGATATGATCGAAGCCTACGCCATGGTCGAGGTGCCGCGGTAGAACGGACGCGTGCTGTCGGCTGCTTTGCAGGTGGCATCGGGGGCCATACGCGGTATCGGCAGAGCAGAAAGGGGGTTCTGCCGGCCGCCGGTGTGTGCTGCCCTGGCCAGCGAATGGCGTCTGGCCGCACAGGAAGGAATTATCATGCGTAAAAACAGTATCAAGAATACAAGGATCAATATGGAAGTGCAGCGGGAAATGAGCGAGATCATCCGCACCCAGGTGAAGGATCCGCGCCTGAAGGGCGCCATGGTCACGGTCACCGGCGCGGAGGTGTCGCCGGACCTTAAATACTGCAGGGTATATATCAGCGTACTGGGAGGCGGCCCCGACAGCCGGAAGGAAGTCATTGCGGGTCTCAGAAGCGCGGTTGGCTTCATCCGCCGCGAGCTGGCCGCCCGGGTCAACCTGCGCAACACGCCGGAGATCACATTTGTGGAGGATTCCTCCATTGAATACGGTGTAAATATGACGCACCTGATCAATGAGGTCACAAAGGATCTGAAGGACGACGCGCAGGAAGAAAGCGCCGGGCAGCCGGAGGATCCGTCTGCGGAATACATGCGGTAGCAGGCATATCGGGGAGGATTCCATGACAAGACTGGAGGAACTGGTCAGAGCGGCGGATACGGTCGCGATCCTTGGGCACACCAATCCGGACGGCGACTGCGTCGGCAGCTGTCTGGCCGCTTACAACTATATTAAGGAGCAGGATCCCGGTAAGGACGTGACGGTCTATCTGGAGAAAGCGCCGCAGAAGCTGTCGTATATGAAAGGCTTCGGCGAGATCCGGCATGAAGCGCCGGAGGGGCTTAAGGCAGATCTGTGCATCTGTCTGGACTGCTCCGCAAGGGATATGCTGAAGGCGTTCGAGCCGGTGCTGGACGGGGCCGTCTATTCCATTTGCCTGGATCATCATGTGACGAATCCCGGTTTCGCGAACGAAAACATCATCGACGCGAAGGCCAGCTCCGCCTGCGAGGTGCTTTACGGGCAGCTCGCGGGAGAGAAGATCAGCCGGGACGTGGCCGAATGCCTCTATACCGGCATCATCACCGACAGCGGCGTGTTCAAGTACGACAATACCTCCGCTAGGACCATGGAGATCGCCGGCCGGCTGATGGAGAAGGGCATTGAGTTCGGCCGGATCATCGACGAGGCGTTTTACCGCAAGTCCTATCTGCAGACGCAGATCCTGGGCAGAGCCCTTCTGGAGAGCGTATCGTTTCTGGACGGGAAGGCTGTCTTCAGCGTTATACGAAAAAAGGATATGGAGTTCTACGGCGTGGACAAGAGCGATCTGGACGGCATCGTGGAACAGCTGCGGCTGATCGACGGCGTGGAAGTGGCGATCTTCTTAAGCGAGTCCGCACCCGGCGAATTTAAGGCCAGCCTGCGCGCGAAGAATTATGCCGACGTCAGCAGGATCGCCAAGTATTTCGGCGGAGGCGGCCATAAGAAGGCGGCCGGCTGTACGATGCACGGAAACGTTCACGATGTGATCAACAATCTGTCGGAGCATATCGAGCGGCAGATCCTTGAGCACGAAACAAAAAACGCCGAAGCGCACCGACAGCATTAACGCGGCCGGCGGACACCTGCGAAGCGCACCGGCAGCATTAACGCGGCCGGCGGACACCTCTGAAGCGCATCGGCGCGCGGGCGGTCCGGCAGGCCGCGGCAGACAGGAGGACGCTTGATGTACGAAGGCGTACTGAACGTATATAAAGAGCGGGGATTCACCTCCCACGATGTGGTGGCGAAGCTCCGCGGCATTCTGAAAATGAAAAAGATCGGCCATACGGGCACCCTGGATCCGGACGCGGAAGGGGTGCTTCCCGTATGCCTGGGGCAGGCTACCCGGCTCTGCGATATGCTGACCGACGAGGGAAAGGTCTACCGGGCGGTGATGCTTCTGGGAGTGGAGACAGATACCCAGGATAGCGGCGGCCGGGTGCTGGCATACCGGACGGTGGCGCCGGCCGCGCCGGAGGAGAAGCCGCCGGCGTCCGGCGCGGCTGTGGGGGAAGACGCCGCAGAAACCGCGCAGCAGGCGGTCCTGCTGTCGGAAGGAGAGGTGACGGAGGCGGTCCGCAGCTTCGTCGGTCCGTACGACCAGATCCCGCCCATGTATTCGGCGCTGAAGGTGAACGGCAAAAAGCTCTACGAGCTGGCCCGCCAGGGCAAAACCGTGGAGCGCCGGGCAAGGCCGGTGGTCATACACCGGATCGATATCGAGACCATAGAACTGCCGCGGGTCACGATGACGGTTCATTGCTCGAAAGGCACTTATATCCGGACGCTCTGCCATGATATCGGCCGGAAGCTGGGCTGCGGCGCCTGTATGGAGAGTCTTCTGCGGGTGCGCGTGGGGCGTTTTCGCGTGGAAGAAAGCCTGCGGCTTGCGCAGGTCGAGCAGCTGCGGGACAGCGGCGGGCTTGCCCGGCATATCGTGCCGGTCGAGGCGATGTTTGCGGGATATCCGGCGGCCCGCGCGCTTCCGGAGGCGGATGGGATGGCGAATAACGGGAACCCGCTGGGGCTTGCGCAGGTTCGGTTCGGGGACGGCCCTTCGCGGGAATTTCGGGCGGATGCCGCAGCGGAAAACGGGCGGGAGTACCGCGTCTATGACAGCCGCGGCGTATTCCTGGGCATTTACGCTTATGAGCAGGAGCGGGACCGCTTAAAGCCGCGAAAGCTGTTTCTGGCGGGCGGCGCAGATCAGGAGAGGATATGACGATACTATGATATGCTTTATCGGCGAGACGGATTTTCACATAGAGGAACCGACCGTTGTTTCCATCGGCAAGTTCGACGGCCGCCATGCCGGCCATCAGAAGCTTCTGCAGAGAATGCTTAAGTGGAAGGCGGAGCGCGGGTACCGGACGGCGGTATTTACCTTCGGCCTGTCCTCTGCGGCCGGGGCGGCGGTCATCCCCCGCCGCGTGATCACTACCGATGCCGAACGGAGGGCCGGTATGGAGGCGCTCGGCATCGATTACCTGGTAGAATACCCCTTTACAGAGCAGGTGTCCCATATGCCGGCGGAGACGTTCGTGAGGGAGATCCTGGTCGGGAAAATGAACGCGAAGGCCGTTGTTGCCGGCACCGACTGCGGCTTCGGCTATCAGCGCGGCGGCGACGCGGCGCTTCTTAAGCGCCTGGGCGGGGAGCTTGGTTATGAGGCGGAGATCATCGAGAAGGCAAGGGACGGCGGCCGCGATATCAGCAGCAGCTACATCAAAGAGGAGCTGGACAAGGGCCATATGGAGAAGGTAAACGAACTTCTTGGCCAGCCCTACTGCATAAGCGGAACCGTGGTCCACGGCAACCATATCGGCGGGCCGAAGCTTAAGCATCCCACGGCCAACCTGACCCCTCCGCGGGAGAAATACCTTCCGCCCTTCGGCGTCTATGTCTCCCGCATAGAGCTGGACGGCAGACGCTTCGGCGGCGTTACCAATATCGGCCGCAAGCCGACGGTGGAGGGCCATTGGCCTGTAGGAGCGGAGACGAATATCCTGGACTGGAACGGCGACCTCTACGGCCGGGATATCCGGGTGGAGCTCCTGGACTATGAGCGGCCGGAGCGGAAATTCGGTTCCCTTGAGGAGCTTAAGGATCAGCTGGAGAAGGACGAAGAATATGCCCGTTCCTATCTTGACAAGCACAGATCTCTATGCTAGAATAGCCTGGTATTCATTGGCGCCAGGGCTCAGTATGCGGAGAAACGGCATTTGACAGACGGAAACGTCGGCCGGCTACTCCGGCCGCATACCCGGTCCATGGTCAGAGAAAAAGGAGGAATAACCATGATTTCCAAGGAAAAGAAGACAGCTATCATTGCCGAGTACGGCCGCAAGCCGGGCGACACCGGATCCCCCGAGGTTCAGATCGCTCTGCTGACAGAGAGGATCACCGAGCTCACCGAGCATCTGAAGGTGAACCCGAAGGATCATCATTCCAGACGCGGACTTCTGAAGATGGTAGGCCAGAGACGCGGACTTCTGAACTATCTGAAGAAGACGGATCTGGAAGGCTATCGTGTGCTGATCGAGAAGTTAGGCATCAGAAAATAATCGCGGTTGGCTGGGGTGGAGGTTTCTCTCCACCCTGTCTTTGCATTTTGAAATCCACGCAGAAGCTGTTCCGAGACCGCTGAAAAGGGCATCGCCGGCGGCGGTACGTTTTTCAGTAGTTTCGGCGCCTTCTGCGGGAAATATATATCTAAGAAGGAGAATATACCATGTACAAAAGTTTTTCCATGGAGCTGGCAGGCAGGACGCTGACCGTCGATATCGGCAGGGTCGCGAAGCAGGCCAACGGCGCGGCATTCATGCATTACGGCGACACCACCGTGCTTTCCACGGCGACCGCGTCGGATAAGCCGAGGGACGGCATCGACTTCTTCCCGCTGAGCGTAGAGTATGAAGAGAAGATGTATGCGGCGGGCAAGATCCCCGGAGGTTTTAACAAGCGTGAGGGCAAGGCCAGCGAGAACGCGGTCCTGACTTCCCGCGTCATCGACCGCCCCATGCGGCCGCTGTTCCCGAAGGATTACCGCAACGATGTGACGCTGAATAACCTGGTCATGAGCGTGGATCCGGAGTGCCGCCCGGAGCTGGTGGCCATGCTCGGCTCCGCGATCGCGGCCTGCGTTTCCGACATTCCGTTCGACGGTCCCTGCGCCATGACTCAGGTGGGTATGGTGGACGGTCAGTTTATCATCAATCCCTCCCAGAGCGAGTGGAAGGAAGGCGATCTGAATCTGACGGTCGCTTCCACCAGGGAGAAGGTCATCATGATCGAGGCCGGAGCCAATGAGATTCCGGAGGCGGCCATGATCGAGGCAATCTACCGGGCCCATGAGGTGAATCAGGTGATCATTAAGTTCATCGACTCCATCGTGGCCGAGGTAGGCAAGGAGAAGCACGCTTACGAGAGCTGCGCGATCCCGGAGGAGCTGTTTGCGGCCATGAAGGAGATCGTACCGCCGGAGCAGATGGAAGAGGCCGTCTTTACAGACGAGAAGCAGGTGCGGGAGGAGAGCATCCGTCAGATCACCGAGAAGCTTACGGAAGCGTTCGCGGATAAGGAGGACTGGCTGGCGGTGCTGGACGAGGCCGTCTATCAGTACCAGAAGAAGACGGTCCGCAAGATGATCTTAAAGGATCAGAAGCGTCCGGACGGGCGCAGGATGGATCAGATCCGTCCGCTGTCCGCCGAGGTCGATATCATTCCCAGGGTTCACGGCTCCGCCATGTTCACCCGCGGCCAGACCCAGATCTGCAATGTCTGTACGTTAGGCCCGCTGTCCGATGCCCAGAAGCTGGACGGCCTGGATGAGAATGAAGTCAGCAAGCGCTATATGCATCATTATAATTTCCCGTCCTACTCGGTAGGCGAGACCAAGCCCAGCCGCGGACCGGGCCGTCGCGAGATCGGCCACGGCGCGCTGGCAGAGAGGGCGCTGCTTCCGGTGCTTCCCAGCACAGAGGAGTTCCCCTATGCGATCCGCACCGTATCGGAGACTTTTGAGTCCAACGGCTCTACGTCCATGGCTTCCACCTGCGCGTCCTGCATGTCCTTAATGGCGGCCGGCGTGCCGATCAAGAAGATGGTGGCCGGTATCTCCTGCGGTCTGGTGACCGGCGAGACCGACGACGATTTCGTACTGCTGACCGATATCCAGGGGCTGGAGGATTTCTTCGGAGACATGGATTTCAAGGTGACCGGAACGGTGGACGGTATTACGGCCATCCAGATGGATATCAAGATCCACGGCCTGACGCGGCCCATCGTGGAAGGCGCCATCGCCCGCTGCCGTGAGGCCAGGCTCTTTATCATGGATACCTGCATGAGGCCGGAGATCTCCGAGCCCAGGCCTGAGCTGAGCCCGTACGCGCCGAAGATCGAGCAGATCATGATCGATCCGCAGAAGATCGGCGACGTAGTCGGCAAGCAGGGCAAGGTGATCAACAAGATCATCGAGGAGACCGGCGTGAAGATCGATATCGAGGATGACGGCAGCGTTTCCGTCTGCGGCGTGGACGCGGATATGATCAAGAAGGCCATCAGCATCATCGAGAGTATCGTCAATGATGTGGAGGTCGGCCAGGTGATCACCGGCAAGGTGGCCCGGATCATGAACTTCGGCGCCTTCGTCGAACTGGCTCCGAATAAGGACGGTATGGTCCATATCTCCAGGCTGTCCGAGAAGCGCGTGGGCAAGGTCGAGGATGTGGTGAACATCGGCGACGAGGTGACCGTGCGCGTCATCGAGATCGACAAGATGGGCCGCATCAACCTGACGATGAAGCCCAGCGAGATGACCGGCGACGTACCGGTGGTCGAGAGTTCCGACCGCGGAGACCGCGGCGGACGCGGCGGCCGGGATCGCGGCGACCGGAGAGACCGCGGCGGACGTGGCGGCAGAGACCGTGACCGCAGGGATCGTGACGACAGCTTCGACGGCGATGATGAATAATCGAATCGCAGTGTTTCGAAATGCCATGCGCGCCGGGAGTTTTCCCGGCGCGCTGCTTTATGTCAGTATGCAAAAAACGCGCCAGTGACGCGTTTTTTTGTATGTGCGCCTGGCGGCGCACGTTTCTAACGGGTGAAAGTCCCGAATCCGCCCGGTGGTGGGAAGGATAT
>CANQBX010000087.1 GCA_947589095.1 uncultured Lachnospiraceae bacterium | reverse complement strand
TTTCAAGTGGAGGTTGGAGAAAGACTAATTTCTACTTGGGCCCCTCAGAAGTGGAAGTTAACTTTTCACTTCACCGATTCTTTTTTCCTCTCGGCCAGCTGAACGTAACGGTTGCATTTTCCTTCATTTCGCGATATAGTATTCTGGATTGTAAATGTAACAGGGAGCCGTGACGATGCGTAAATATTATGAAAAATATATCGACAACTTGGAGCAGGTACAAAAACTATTGGAATCACGCCCGGACAGAGGAATGTCTTCCGACAGAATGATCGCCGAAATCCGGGATAATGCCGGACGCCGCCATCAGATCTGCTGTGAGAACGACCGGCTGCTCGCGGAGATCCTCTTCGAGCGGGACCCGGAATCAATGAACAGGCAGGAAGCGGATGATCTGATCGAATTCGCGGACAGACTGTTTCTCAAGGACGGCAGCCTGGATACGGGTATCGCGCACTATATTCACCGGCTGCTTCTTGCGTACGCCAGGCAGACCGGGGATTCGGATCTTTATATCAGGGAGCTGTATCAGGCCGGCGTAACGCTTCTTCATGTGAAGCCGATTGTCCTTCATGGGGAGGTCAGGAATCCGTTCCGGGATCAGATTACCGCGTATTTTGAAGAGGGCGCGTCCTATTTGGACCAGTATGATGAGATTGCAAACGAGCAGACTCGGGCGTTTGTTCTCCGATGCTGTGAGAAGCGGGATGAGAAGGAATACCTGTATGTGTTTCCGAAGGAGAGAAGGCGCTGGTGGGAGGATGAGGATGTAACCTCCGAAAGGGAGGCATTTGAAAAATATGTCCTTAGGGGGATCCTGACCTATCATCCCCCGACCTATGTACATTCCCAGATGGTAGCCTGGATCGGGGAAATGCTGTGCCGCCGGATGGCTGAAACAATGCCGGAAAAGCTGGCGGGAACCATGGGGCTTTCCGACGCGGAAGCGGTTCTGCGGGAGAAGGAGAGGCTCTGCCGCTGCGTCTATGAGGGCGGCCTCTGTCACGATCTGGGGAAAAGCCGCGTCCTGAACTATATCGGGCTTTACGGGCGCAGGCTTTTGGATGAGGAATTCGCGTGCGTAAAGCTTCATACGGTTCTGGGATATTCGCTTTTGAAGGGAGCGGGCTATGAGCATCTGGCGCAGATCGCCCTGCATCATCATCAGTGGGCTGACCTTAAAGGCGGCTATCCCTATCCCTGCGATCCCTGTCCGGAGGACTGCCGGATGCTGGTGGACATCGTTGCCGTTGCGGATTCCATCGACGCGGCGACGGACAATATCGGACGCAGCTACGCGAGCGCGAAGACGTTTGGGGAATTGGCGGAGGAACTGCGGGAGGGGGCAGGCAGCCGGTACCGGGAGGATGTGGTGAGGCTGTTCGACGACGGGGATTTCTTCGAAGAAATGGAGCGGAAGCTGACGCCCCGAAGGCAGCGGATCTATTGTAAAGTATACGGTATGGCCGGAAACGGAGACTTTGATGGAGAATACGCCGGAGATTCGGGGGAGGAAGAAGAGGCTGCGGGATGAACTGCGCGAAAAGCGCCGCGGGCTTAAGGAAGCCTGCCGGAAGGAAACGGACGCTGCCGTCTTAAAAAGACTGGAGGAACTGCCTGTGTACCGGCAGGCGCAGACCGTATTCTGCTATGTGAGCGTGAAGGATGAGGTAGATACCGGGAGGCTGATCGCCGATATGCTGTCAGCCGGGAAACGCGTGGCCGTGCCGCGGTGCGGCAGGGAGGAGAGAAAGATAACGGCGCCCGGGAGAAATGCCGGGGATCCGGAAAACGCAGCGGACGATACAAAAGGCAGGAGAGCGGGAAATGGCTGCATGGAGGCGTATGAAATATTGTCTCCGGACGATCTGAAGCCGGGTGCTTACAATATTCCGGAACCGAAGGAGCACTGCCGCAGGATCCCTCCGGAGGAGATCGATCTCTGCATCGTGCCGTGCCTGTGCGTCGGGTCCGACGGAACGCGGCTGGGTTACGGGGGTGGTTACTACGACCGCTATCTGGTCCGGCTGAGGCCGGACGCAGTCTGCGCGGCCCTGTGCAGGGAGATAACGCAGGGAGAGGAACCGCCTGCCGAGCCCCATGACAGACCCATGGATCTGTCCGTTTCGGAGAGCCGTGTTATATTTTACAGGAATACTTTGGCAGAATAAGGTTATTTTTTACGAATTTACCAAATAAAGTTTGCCTTCTGCTTGGAAAATGGGTATAATCAGAGCAGGGCGGATTCCCTCGCGGCCCGTGACTTACGGGCTGATTCGCATAAAATCGGGCACAAAATCTGGTGGTTGCCTTCGGCAAACTGCACAAATAAGCGCATTTCGGACAGGCTTCGCCAGAATTTGACAAGAGAATACAGATGTGCTATAAAGGTCTTGGAAAGAATAAAACCATAATCAATCTTTCCGAAGGAGTTTGATATCATGAAACAGAAACAGATCATGCTGCCTTCCCTGGAAGACGCCAAAGCATTTGTTACGGCCGCGATGAAGTGTGATTTTGACGTAGATGTCTTCTATAACCGGATCACGATCGATGCCAAATCAATTTTGGGCGTGCTGAGTCTGGATCTGACAAAAGTTCTGACTGTACGGTATAATGGTGAGAATGAGGAGTTCGAGGCCTTCCTTGAGAAACAGGCGGCCAAGAGAGTAGCATAGAAGATAGATTGCGAAGCGAGAGGGAATTGTCTGATAGTGATCCGACAATTCCCTCTTTTTGCGTGAGGCAAAGAGTTCCAGCGTCAGTTCTGCGTGCGCCGTACCTTCTCCGGTACCGCTTGCGGATACCGGAGAAGGTACGGCGCACGCAGAGCGGGCATTGGAACAATGCCCGCGACCGAGAAAACGCAAAGCGTTTTCGAGGTGACGCGTACGGTAGAGAACCCCTTTAATACTATAATGGATCTCCGAAAAACAGACACCGGAAGAACAAGAAAGGAACCGGACCGATGGAAAAGAAGCAGACAGTTACAGATCCCCGCACCATCCGCATCTCGGTCCGCGACCTGGTCGAATTCGTCATGCGGGGCGGCGATATCGACAACCGGCGGCTTGCGGGCGCCGAGAAAGAAGCCATGCAGGCGGGGAGCCGTATCCACCGGAAGATCCAGCGGGGAAAGGGCGGCAGCTACCACGCCGAGGTAGTCATGAAGCATACGGTGGACGAGGGAGAGTTCATAATCTCCCTGGAAGGCCGTGCCGACGGCGTGATCATTGAAGACGACGGCGTTACGATTGATGAGATCAAAGGCGTCTATCTGGATATTGACCGGCTTACGGAGCCGGTGAAGGTGCATCTGGCCCAGGCCATGTGCTACGGCTATATGTACTGTGCGGATCATGGGTTGTCAGACATCACGGTACAGGTAACCTATTGTAACCTTGAGACTGAGAATATACGTATATTTGAACAGGTTTATACCTTCGGCGAGCTGGAGGAGTGGTTTGACGGCCTGATCCATGAATATGTGAAATGGGCCCGCTATCTCTACGAGCACGCGATCAGCCGGGATATTTCCCTGCGGGGACTGGAATTCCCTTACGCCTACCGGGAAGGGCAGAAAGAACTGGCGGTATCGGTTTATAAGGCAATTGCCAGAAAGAGGAACCTGTTCATCCAGGCGCCCACCGGCGTGGGTAAGACTCTGTCGGTGGTCTATCCCGGACTGAAAGCCATGGGCGAGGGGCTGACAGAGAAGATATTCTATTTGACAGCCCGAACCATCACCAGAAGTGTGGCGGAGGAGACATTTTCCATCCTGAAGGACCGGGGAATGCATCTGAAGTCGGTGACGATCACGGCCAAGGAAAAGCTTTGCTTTCTGGAGAAACCGTCCTGCAATCCGGACGACTGTCCTTACGCAAAGGGCCATTTCGATCGGGTAAACGACGCGGTCTGGGATCTGATCCACCGGGAGTTCGGGATCACCCGGGAGCTGATCCTGCGCTACGCGGAAGAGTACCGGGTGTGCCCCTTCGAGTTCTGCCTGGATGTGAGCAGTTGGGTGGACGCGGTAATCTGCGACTACAATTACGTGTTTGATCCGGATGTGCGTCTGAAGCGGTATTTCTCCGACGGCGTGGAAGGCGAGTATCTGTTTCTCGTGGACGAGGCCCACAATCTGGTGTCCAGGGCGCGGGAGATGTACAGCGCCGCGCTTGTGAAGGAGGATGTGCTGCAGGCAAAGCGTCTCCTGTCCGGCAAAAGCCCGAAGGTGTGCCGGTATCTGGAGCGGGTCAACAAGCTGCTGCTTGCCATGAAGCGGGAGGCGGAAGGCTATGTGGTTCACGAGGAGATCAATGCGCTGGCGGTGCTGCTCAATTCCCTGTATGGGGAACTGGAGAATTATCTGGACGATAACCGGCAGTTTGAGGATCGGGAACTGGTGCTGGATTTCTATTTTGAACTGCGCAGCTTCCTGATGGTATATGACAGGCTGGACGAGGCGTACACGATCTATTCGGAGATCCTTCCTGACGGGCAGTTTATGGTGAAGCTGTTCTGTATGAACCCGGCCGGGAACCTGAAGGAGTGTCTGGAGAAAGGGCGCAGCACCATTTTCTTCTCGGCGACGCTTTTGCCGGTGAATTATTATAAGGAACTTCTGAGCGGTAATCTGGAGGACTATGCGGTCTACGCCGAGTCGCCGTTTCCGCGGGAGAACCGATTGCTTCTGGTGGCGGATGATGTGAGCAGCCGGTACACCAGGAGAAATAAGCGGGAATTCGAGAAGGTGGCTGATTATATCCGGACGGCAGTGTGTGGGAAGAAAGGGAATTACATGGTGTTCTTTCCGTCCTATGCTTATCTGAATGAAGTGATGGCAGTGTGGGAGGAGAAAGAGCGAGAGGCGGTTCAGCCGGAAACCGAAGCCGCAGAGGTGCTTTCAGGAAATGCAGGGAATGCAGATGGAAAGGCGTTATACGGAGATGCGAGGCAGTGGACAGAACCGGTCACTGTCGTCTGCCAGGACAGCCGCATGAACGAGGCGCAGAAGGAAGAATTTCTGCGCATGTTCGAGGAAGAACGGGAGGAATCGCTGGCGGCTTTCTGCGTCATGGGAGGCGTGTTTTCCGAGGGGATCGATCTGAAGGAGGAGCGGCTGATCGGCGCCATCGTGGTGGGCGCGGGACTGCCCATGGTCTGTACGGAGCAGGAGCTTCTGAAGGCGTATTTTGACCGGCAGGAAAAGCGGGGCTTCGACTACGCCTACCAGTATCCGGGGATGAATAAGGTGCAGCAGGCGGCGGGCCGTGTGATTCGAACGATGGAGGACCGGGGCGTGATCCTTCTGCTTGACGACCGGTTCCTGCGGGATGAATATCAAGCCCTTTTTCCGCGGGAATGGAGGCCATTTTCGGTGGTGAACCGAAGGAATGTGGAACAGGCGATCGTGAAGTTCTGGGCGCGGGAGCCGAATGGGAAATGTTCAGAAACGGCGAACCGCGGCAGCAATAGAGTTGATATATAGACTGCAAGATGATCGGAAACGGGAAATATGCAGAAAACAAAAAAACATGATACCGAAAACGGAAATCAGAGAGGAGAGAAAGTATGGCGAAAGAATATGACATTTTCCAGATGTATGTAAATGAGATGTCCGCGATCAAAGCATGCGACGCGGAGGAAAATGCCGTCCTCGCAAGGAAAGCGGCAGAGGGGGACGATGCGGCGAAGAGCCGCCTGATCGAGGGAAATCTGAAATACGTTCTGGAACTGAGCCGGGATTTCGTGGGAAGCGGCATACCCGCTTCCGATCTGGTGCAGGAAGCCAATATGGTGCTTTTGATGGCGGTGGAGGAGTATGATCCGGCTGAAAGCGGGGAGGTGGATACTGCCCGGGATTCTGCGGAGATACCGGCGGATGCGGTCAGGGGTTCCGCGGAAATGCCGGCGGATACCTCCGGACAGTTCGAGAAATTCCTGGCGGAGAGGGTGAAAGCGGCACTGACTGCGGTCGTTGATGAGCATAAAGCTCAGAAAAAGATCGGGAAGAAGGTGCTGGACCGTGTGAATCTGCTCCAGGACGTCTCCAAACAGATGGCCGAGGAACTGGGCCGTGAAGCTACGGTACCGGAACTGGCGCAGCGGCTTAAGATGACTGAAGAGGAAGTGAAAGACATCATGAAGGTAGCACTTGACGCGCTGAAGGCGCTGGGAGAGGATTGATTTTTATTTGTTGTACTTTTGTTGTACACAGCCTGCTATAATCTGATCAGATAACGGAAGCCGGACTGTCCCGGAGATATTTTCAAGGCAGTCCCTGATCGGAGCCGGAACGGCAAAGGAGAGAATAATGGCGTGGTCGAAATTTGAAAAGGAATATAAGGAGCTGGATGAAAGCCTGAAGGCGGGCTCCCGGCAGCTGACAGAAACTGAGATGCAGCTGATAAGCGATATTCTTCAGGATGAGGAAGCGAGAACCCATATCCCCAATATTATGGATTATGCGCGGGCCAGAAACGGGGATTATTCACGATTTGAAAAAGTCGGACGCGTCATGCGCAATTATCTTGCGACTAAATTTATGCAGGAGAACGGCTTCGCAAACGGTGCTGCGCCGAATGTTACCCAGGGGCTGCTGGAACGGAACGCGATGAATCCGGCGTTTCGTCTGGGGATATCCCAGCTTTCCCATTCGGCGGATCCGACTGTCGCGGCCACCTTCCGCGACTATGACGATCGGATGAACGCCCATATCATGCGTCAGACATTAAAGCCGTTGGATGCAGAACAGATCCAGAAGGTAAAGAAGATGTTTCCCAAGGGAGATGATGCCAGGCAGGAAATATTAAAAAATGTGGAAAAGCAGGTTCTTCTGGCGAAGACTCTCTTTATGGCCCATATCGGAAAGACCCAGATCAGAGATGGAAATAACACCCGGGAACCGGAATGTTCAGTTGCGGGGATGATGGCGCATTGTTCCAGGGCCGCGTATGTATTTCCGCCTGCCCAGGGGGGCTGGCCTTCGGCTATGATGACGTCGGTCATCGGGTTAGATATGGGAGCGGCTGCCGGCGTATACGGACGTTCAATGGCCACCCATTCTGTGGAAAACGGTGCGAAGATCGATGATTTTAAAGAGAAAAAGCAGCCCAGTGCCCGTCATCAGTACGGCATGGATGTGGCCATCGGAGGACTTGGGAATAACGGCATTCAGGGAAAGGACAAAGTTCCGCAGACCCTGAAGAATGACGGAAGCTGCGGACATATGTATATGCGTGTGGATCCGGGAGACGCCAGAACGACAAGCAGCATTCTGATCGGATTCGAGTCGGATTCGCCTTCGGCGTCTTCCAACCAGCAGGGCCATACCCATACGATCCGGGCCACCCCGGAGTATATGTCCAGTTTCCTGGGACAGCGCGAGGATGAGATCGGAAATAAATACGGCGGGCGCATTATTGACTGTACCGGGTACAAGCCCGAGGTTTTAACCCATATGATGAATGGGTTCACGAAATACTACCGGTCCATGCTTCTGCGTTCCTTGAGTGATCCGGCCCTTGCGGTGCGCATTGATGAGATCAACCAATCCCTTTGCGGAAAGGTGATGAACGCGGATGAACTGAAGAGGACGATGGGAAATCTGGGATTTCCCCGCAGGGAAGCCATTTCGCTTGCGGAAGAAGCCGCAGATATACGGGGAATCGATCACGGCACGATCGATATGAACAGCCTGCCCAGGACAGATTATACGATCGAAGGGATCCCGCAGATGACGGAACCGGGCGGCTGGGTCCGGTTCAAAGCCTGGCTTGGAGTGAGATCGTGCGTGACGCAGGTGCAGGAGTATCGGGATTATCAGAATTACTTGAAGGATAGTGTTAACGCAGCGATCGTAGTGTCGGATCTGGCTGCCGCCGCGTCGGCGGGACAGAACGGGACGCCGCGGCGGAATCAGCCGGCGCGGCATGCGAATGGGATACAAAGGCAGTTGAATGATTTGGTTGCCGGCGAAGCGCAGAATTCGCAGGATCCGGCAGCCAATAACCGGCGGCCGATTCAGACGAGAAGACGCGCCGATTCTTTGCCGGTTAATAAGCCGAAAGGATTAACCCATAAGTAGAAGGACCAGAATATTTTCCTTGCGAATGCCGCTGATATTGTAGTATAATAAAAAAGGAATCGCAATACATATCCTGCGGGGAGAGATGGCCGGAGGAGACAGGCATTGCGCCGCCCGGGGAAGAGGCGGACGCGGGAAGGAGATCTTATGGAGAACAGGATCATGAAACTGGAGTCAGCGACGGGGGTGCCGATCCGGATCATGCCGGGGCATTATTCGACGAATCATTCCCACATTAATTTCTATGTGGACACGACGGCCCTGAAGGCGCGTCAGAGCGAGGCGGAACAGGCCGCGAAGGCGCTGGCGGCCAGGTATTACTACGATACTGTAGTGGACACGATCGTTTGCATTGAAGGAACGAATGTGATCGGTGCGTTTCTGGCCCAGCAGCTTTCGGAGGCGGGCGTCATGTCCATGAACGCCCACAAGACCATCTATGTGACGGAGCCGGAGTATGACAACAACGGCCAGCTGATCTTCCGCGACAACATCCGTCCGATGATCGCGGGCAAGAACATCATCGTCCTGCTGGCGGACGTGACCACCGGCCGGACCACGGCGCGCTGCGTGGAGGCGATCCAGTATTACGGCGGAATCGTCCGCGGCGTCTGCGCCCTGTTCAGCGTCGTGCCGCAGATCAAGGAGTTCCCGGTGAACGCGGTGTTCACGGAGAAGGATATCCCGGATTACAAGGCGTATCCTGCCATGGAATGCCCGTACTGCAAAAGCGGGATCCCGCTGGACGCGCTGGTGAACAGCTATGGGTATTCGAAGCTGAGATAGAGGCTGGCGATAGAGAACGCCTCTGTATTGGCGGCGGAAAATCGAAACAGATATTAGAATAGAACGCCTTCGGCGCAGCCGGTATGAGCCGGCAGTTTCCGGGGGCTTTTATCTTGTAAATTTTCCTTCACTATGATATAGTGGATGAAAATGTGACAGCAGGAGGCAATGAAAATGGATTATAACGCGCTCAGTGAACTGTTATTTCCGGACGTGACCGATACGCCGGAGGCGCTTGAAGAAAAATATCCGCCGCGCAACCTTCCGGAGGGCGCGGTCGTCAGCCGTATGGGACCGAGCCCCACGGGCTTCGTCCATCTCGGCAATCTGGTGCAGGGGATGACGTCGGAGAGAATGTGCCATCAGTCCGGCGGCGTTCTGTTCCTGCGTGTCGAGGACACAGACAGCAAGCGGGAAGTGCCCGGCGCCATCGAGATGCTGATCGAGGGCCTTTCCCACTATGGGATCAATTTTGACGAAGGCGCTGTCCTCGGCGGGGAAAAGGGCAGCTACGGGCCCTATAAGCAGTCGCTGCGCGGGCCTATTTACCATGTCTACGCGAAGAAGCTGGTGAAGGAGGGCAAGGCTTATCCCTGCTTCTGTACGGAGGAGGATCTGGCCGCGATGCATACCGCCCAGGAAGCCGCGAAGGAGAATTTCGGGTATTACGGGAAGTACGCGGTCTGGCGCGACCGGTCCATGGAGGACATCAAGGCTGCGCTGGCGGAAGGGAAGCCGTGGGTGCTTCGTTTCCGCTCGGAGGGCTCCATTGAGCATAAGATCAAATTTACGGACGGCATCAAGGGGGCGCTGGAGCTCACCGAGAACGATATCGACCATGTGCTTCTGAAATCGGACGGAATACCGACCTATCATTTCGCCCATGTGGTGGACGACCACCTGATGCGGACGACCCATGTGGTGCGCGGCGACGAATGGCTTTCCAGCCTGCCGCTGCATATCCAGCTTACGGCCGCGTTGGGCTTTAAGCTGCCTAAGTACTTGCATGTGGGGACGCTTCAGAAGATGGACGGCAATTCCAAGCGGAAGCTGTCCAAGCGGAAGGACCCGGAGCTGGCGCTTTCTTTCTACCGGGAGCAGGGCTATCCCACCCAGTCGGTCTATGAGTATATCATGACGATCCTGAATTCGAATTTCGAGGACTGGCGCAGGGCGAATCCGGTGGCGCCGGTAGGCGATTTTAAGTTCTCACCGAAGAAAATGAACCCGGCCGGCGCGCTGTTTGACGAGAACAAGCTGCGGGACGTCTCTAAGGACGTGATCAGCCGCATGACAGCTGGACAGGTCTACGACGGCGTCTGCGACTGGGCGCGGGAGTTCGATCCGGCGTTCGCGGCGCTTCTTGAGAGGAATCCGGACTATGCCTGCGCGATCCTGGCCATCGGCCGCGGCGGGAAGAAGCCGCGCAAGGATTTCGCTGTCTGGAGCGAGGTGAAGCCGTACATGAGCTTCTTCTATCCGGAGATCTTCGAGCCGGATTATACCGCGCCGGAAGGCATGGACGCCGCTGATATGGCGGAGATCCTGAAGGCTTATTATCGTCAGTGCGGAAAGCATGAGAGCGGTGCGGAGGTGCAGGGCGTGCTGAAGGCGGACAGCGTGGCGTGGTTTGAGGGTGTTAAAGCGCTGGCTGCGGGTCTGGGGTACTGCCCGGATACGAAGCTTTACCGTTCTGAGCCGGAGAAGTGGAAGGGGAGCGTCGGAGATGTGTCGATGGCGATCCGTATCGCGGTCTGCGGCAGGCAGCAGTCGCCGGATCTTTACGAAGTTATGCGAGTGATGTGCAGCGTGGATGAAGGGCTGTTTATCGGGAGATTGAAAATGGCGGCGGAGGCGCTGGGAGAGGATACCGCGGACTGGGATGCGTGATGATGCACATGGTCGCGGGAGGTACGCGGGACAGGCGGGGCCGTGGCACATCCTGTACGCTCATGACTCCGAAGGGAAGTCTTTCTAAATTCAAAAACGCCAGTTTGAGGGCAACGGCAAATTCGCGTGAACTCCTGATGAGTTCACGCTCAGGTTGCCGCTCCGCCCATGACTTGAGGTCATGGGCTTCGGCCCTCAAACTGACGTTTTTTCATTAAGAAAGACTAACCTTCTTCGTAAATCGCGTACAGGCTGTGCCACGGCCCCGCCTGTCCCGCTGTGTTGTCGCATGCGGAAAGTGGAGAGAAATGCGGAAAGCAGAGAGAAGTTTCTGTATGCTATGCAGCTTAATATACAGTTATGCAGTGTGATATACGGTCTGCGATATTGTCCCCTGCTCCCGGAAGAACCAGCGCAGGAACCCTGCTCCTCCTGCGGTGAATTTTGCGAGCGGCTGAAAAGTCTTAGTGAACAGCGATTTGCGTTGGTACGAAAAATGGGAGGACCAGGGAACGCAACGTACGGATGCACACACGCTGGTCCCATTTTTCGTGCCGCTTTTAGCAAATCGCTGTGAACTTAGACTTTTCCCGCGAGCAAACCTGAACCGCAGGAGGAGCAGGCTTCCTGCGCGTACCTTCCGCGACCATGTGCGCAGGCATTTCAGAGCATTAAACAACACTACGGCACATGTGACAATGAGCAAACGGAACAGTACCCATAACATTCAAAATCCCCCGCGAAAACGGTTGACTTATGTCCTCAAATTACGTATAGTTAGTGTGACATAAAACCCCTGGTATACCGCACCCCGCGCGGGTGCAGACACGAAGCGAGAGCAGGAGGAACAACATGAGCGTAAGACGGATCTATGTAGAGAAGAAGCCCGCATACGCGGTGAAAGCGAAGGAGCTTCTGGCTGAGATCGGCAGTTATCTTGGCATCGGCACGGTGGAGAATGTGCGGGTGCTGATCCGCTATGATATCGAAAATCTGTCCGAAGGCGCCTATCGGACGGCACTGGCGACCATTTTCTCGGAGCCGCCGGTGGATGAGGTTTATGAGGAGACCTTCCCCAAGGGGGAGAATGATACGGTATTTTCCGTGGAATACCTGCCGGGACAGTTCGACCAGCGGGCGGATTCGGCGGAGCAGTGCGTGAAGCTTTTGAGCGAGGAAGAGGAGCCGGTGATCCGCTCGGCCACCACTTACGTGATCTTCGGGAAGCTGACGGCGGAGCAGGCGGCGGCAATCAAGTCCTTCTGCATCAACCCGGTGGACAGCCGGGAGACGGACGAGACGAAGCCGGCGACGCTTCTGACTGTGTTTGATACGCCGGCAGACGTGGCGGTCTTTGAGGGATTCTGCGGATTCGCGGAGCCGGAGCTTAAGGCGCTTTACGATTCGCTGAACCTGGCGATGACATTTAAGGATTTTCAGCATATTCAGAACTATTACCGGACGGAAGAACACCGGGAGCCGACCGTGACGGAGATCCGGGTCCTGGATACCTACTGGTCGGATCACTGCCGTCATACTACGTTCTCGACGGAGCTTAAGGATGTGACGATCACTGACGGTGCGTACAGGGCGCCGATTGAGGCCTCGTATGAGCAGTATCTGGCGGACCGTGAGGTACTTTATAAAGGGAGGGACGATAAGTTCGTCTGCCTGATGGATTTGGCGCTTCTGGCGATGAAGAAGCTGCGGGCGGAAGGGAAGCTTGCCGATCTGGAGGAGTCCGAAGAGATCAACGCCTGCAGCATCGTGGTGCCGGTGGAGATCGACGGCGTCACCGAGGAGTGGCTGGTGAATTTCAAAAATGAGACCCACAACCATCCGACGGAGATCGAGCCCTTCGGCGGCGCGGCTACCTGTCTGGGCGGCGCGATCCGCGACCCGCTGTCCGGGCGCACCTACGTCTATCAGGCCATGCGCGTGACCGGAGCGGCGGATCCGACGAAGCCGATTTCCGAGACATTGAAAGGGAAACTCCCCCAGAGAAAGCTGGTCAATGGGGCAGCCGACGGCTACAGTTCCTACGGCAACCAGATCGGGCTGGCGACGGGCTATGTGAAGGAGATCTATCATCCGAACTACGCGGCGAAGCGCATGGAGATCGGCGCGGTCATGGGCGCGGCTCCGAGAAAATATGTGAAGCGTCTGACCTCCGACCCGGGAGATATCATCGTGCTTCTGGGCGGAAGGACCGGCCGCGACGGCATCGGCGGCGCCACCGGTTCGTCCAAGGTCCACACGGAGGCGTCCATCGAGGTCTGCGGCGCGGAGGTGCAGAAAGGCAATCCGCCGACCGAACGGAAGATCCAGAGGCTGTTCCGCCGCCCCGAGGTCTCTTCGATCATTAAGAAATGCAACGATTTCGGCGCAGGCGGCGTGTCTGTGGCTATCGGTGAACTGGCGGCGGGCCTGACCATCGATCTGGACAAGGTTCCGAAGAAGTACGCGGGCCTGGACGGCACGGAGATCGCGATCTCCGAGTCCCAGGAGCGCATGGCGGTGGTGCTTGCCCCGGCGGACGTGGACAAGTTCCTGGGATATTCGGCGGAGGAGAACCTGGAAGCGATCCCGGTGGCGGTGGTGACTGAGGAGCCGCGCCTGGTGATGAACTGGAGAGGGAAGACCATCGTCGATATCAGCAGGGCGTTTCTGGATACCAACGG
>CANQBX010000086.1 GCA_947589095.1 uncultured Lachnospiraceae bacterium | reverse complement strand
GGAACTCGGACGATAAGCTGCACGAGGAGTGCGGCATCTTCGGAATGTATGATTTAGATGGTGGAGAAGTCGCCTCCACCATCTATTATGGTTTATTTGCCCTGCAGCACCGGGGGCAGGAGAGCTGCGGCATCGCGGTCAGCGATACGGAGGGGCCCAAGCACGCGGTTCGGGTCCACAAGGGCATGGGACTGTGCAATGAGGTCTTCCTGCCGGAGACGCTGGAGACGCTTCGCGGCAATATCGGCGTGGGCCATGTGCGGTATTCCACGGCGGGCAGCAGCACCCGTGAGAACGCCCAGCCGCTGGTCCTTAACTATATCAAGGGCACCCTGGCCCTGGCCCACAACGGCAATCTGGTCAACGCGCCTCAGCTTCGGCGGGAACTGGCCTATACAGGAGCCATTTTCCAGACGACCATTGATTCGGAGGTTATCGCCTACCTGATCGCCCGCGCGCGGGTCGAGTCGAAGAACGTGCAGGAGGCGGTGGCGAAGGCTATGAAGAAGCTGGCCGGCGCTTATTCGCTGGTGATCATGAGCCCGCGGAAGCTGATCGGCGCCCGGGATCCCTTTGGTTTCAAGCCCCTGTGCATCGGGAAGAAGGACGGAGCCTATATCCTGACCTCGGAGACCTGCGCCCTGGCCACGATCGGCGCGGAGTTCATCCGCGACGTGGAGCCCGGCGAGGTGGTGGCGATCACAAAGGACGGCATCGAGTCGGACCGCAGCATGTGCTTTGCGGACGCGGGACGGCAGGCGCGGTGCATCTTTGAGTATATTTATTTCGCGAGACCGGACACGGTCTTCGACGGCGTCAGCGTCTATCATTCCCGGGTTTACGCGGGCCGGTGCCTGGCGAAGGATTCGCCGGTGGACGCGGATCTGGTGGTGGGCGTGCCGGAATCCGGCAACGCGGCGGCTCTTGGCTACGCGCTGGAATCCGGAATCCCTTACGGAACGGCTTTTGTGAAAAATACGTACGTGGGCCGGACTTTTATCAAACCCAAGCAGAGCAACCGGGTCTCGGCGGTCCGCGTGAAGCTGAACGTGTTAAAGGAAGCCGTGGAGGGCAGGCGGGTCATTATGATCGATGATTCCATCGTCCGCGGCACCACCAGCCCTCAGATCGTGCGGATGCTTCGGGAGGCCGGCGCAAAGGAAGTGCATGTGAAGGTCGGCGCGCCGCCGTTTCTGCACCCCTGCTACTTCGGCACGGACATTCCGTCGGAGGAGCAGCTGATCGCCCACGGCAAGACCCTGGATGAGATCCGTTTCCTGATCGGCGCGGATTCCCTGTCCTACCTGCGGGTGGAGCGGCTGAAGGAGATGGCCGAGGGACTGCCGATCTGCACCGCCTGCTTCACCGGCGATTATCCGATCGAACCGCCCACGGAGGATATACGGGGAGACTACTTACGTTAGGAATAATCGAGGGGGACATAAGGCGTGCAAATCCCCGGGAGGCATCGGATATTGCAGGCTCTCGTATTTCATTTAAGCATAAGTTCTTAATGTGCAGTGCCTTTGCGGAAAGGATTAGGCGCCTTTGTACTATATGTATGGTTTGTGTGACGCTTCAAAGGTATCGCTGCGTGCTTACGCAGCCGGGAGCGAGTCTGAGAGCGGAACAATGACTGCAGACAGCTGCGGCCTTTTACGACTATGCACATTATTCGGAGATTTTTATGGAGGTTTTCATGAACGACAGATATCAAAGCCCGCTCTCCGAGCGGTACGCCAGTAAGGAGATGCAGTACATTTTCTCACCGGACAAGAAGTTTAAGACCTGGCGCCGGCTCTGGATCGCCCTGGCGGAGACGGAGAAGGAGCTGGGCCTTCCGATCACCCAGGAGCAGATCGACGAACTTAAGGCCCATCAGGACGATATCAATTACGATGTGGCGAAGGAGCGGGAGCGCCTGGTGCGCCACGACGTCATGTCCCATGTCTACGCCTACGGACAGCAGTGCCCGAACGCCAAAGGCATTATCCATCTGGGAGCGACCTCCTGCTACGTGGGCGACAACACCGACATCATCATCATGACCGAGGCCCTGCGTCTGGTGCGCGCGAAGCTTCTCAACGTGATGGCGGAGCTGGCTGCGTTCGCGGAGAAATATAAGGACCAGCCCACGCTGGCGTTTACCCATTTCCAGCCGGCCCAGCCCACGACCGTGGGGAAGCGGGCCACCCTGTGGCTCCACGACCTGTGCCTGGATCTGGAGGACCTGGATCACGTGCTGGGCAGCATGAAGATGCTGGGCTCCAAGGGAACCACCGGCACCCAGGCCAGCTTCCTGGAGCTGTTCGACGGCGATCATGCGAAATGTCGTCTGGCCGATCAGATGATCGCCCGGAAGATGGGCTTTGCGGAGTGTTACCCAGTGTCCGGACAGACCTATTCCCGCAAGATCGACACGCGGGTGGTCAGCGTCCTGGCCCAGATCGCCCAGAGCGCCCACAAGTTCTCCAACGACATCCGGCTGCTGCAGCATCTGAAGGAAGTGGAGGAGCCTTTCGAGAAGAACCAGATCGGTTCCTCGGCCATGGCTTACAAGCGGAACCCGATGCGCAGCGAGCGGATCGCGTCCCTTTCCGATTATGTGATGAGCGACGTGATGAACCCGATGCTGGTGGCGTCTACCCAGTGGTTCGAGCGCACGCTGGACGATTCGGCCAACAAACGCTTAAGCATTCCGGAAGGCTTCCTGGCTGTCGACGGCATCCTGGATCTCTATCTGAACGTGGTGGACGGACTGGTGGTGTACCCGAAGGTCATCGAAAAGCATTTTATGGCGGAACTGCCGTTCATGGCCACGGAGAATATCATGATGGATGCGGTGAAGGCCGGCGGCGACCGGCAGGAGCTGCATGAGCGGATCCGGCAGCTGTCCATGGAAGCCGGACGGAATGTGAAGGAGAAAGGGCTTGACAATAACCTTCTGGAGCTGATCGCGGCGGATCCGGCCTTCGGTCTGACGATGGAGGATCTGAAGAAGGCCATGGAGCCGGCCCTGTATGTGGGCCGCGCGCCAAAGCAGGTGGAGGAATTCCTGGAGGAGATTGTGAAGCCTGTGCTGGAGGAGAATAAGGACGTTCTCGGTATGAAGGCTGAGATCAGCGTATAGAAGACCGTCCGCCGGGACGGGGCGGCCGGGAGGAATACAGGATGGGTGAGTATGAATTATTGAAACAGGAAGAAGAGAAAGGCGGTCCTGCGGAGGAATCCGGGAATATGGACGGGCTTGCGCAGCGCGACCGCCAGCTGGAGGAGAGGAGACAGCAGGCGTCGGCGAAACTTCAGGACGCGATCGCCAGGGAGCTGGCAGGAGAGAGTCCGGAGAAAACAAAGACGGAAATGCTTCTTTGGAACGCGCTGATCCTCTATCAGGACGTACCCTTTGTAACCTCTAAGAATCTGCAGTTTACATATTCAATTCGAGGTTACGAAATGTTTGTCAGCCGGAAGGACAAATCCATTACCCGGTCTACGGTGAATCTGGCCTTCGGCATGGCCATGAAGCTTCTGCGGGAGGAGCAGCCGCTAAGCGGCCCGAAGAAGCTGGGGACTTTCGGCGCAAGCTACCTCTATCCCATATTCATACATGTCGGCGTAATACCGGTTGAGAAAACAAAGAAGAAAAAGAAACAGAAGATATGAAAGCGGACCCCGGCGGGTCTGCTTTCCTGCTTTCGGGCGGACGCGCCGGAAGCGTACGGGCGGTAAGGTAAGGAAAAAGAAAAGAAAAATTATAAGAAATTTTCGTGTATCCTATCGCCAAGTTTCTAAAACTGTGCTATACTAAATTGATATGTTATGGTCATATGAGGTGAATGTATATGCTGAATGAAGAAAAGCTGAAGCTGATGACCGGGATCGCCATGTTCGAGAAGGCGGAGGGAAGCAGGATATCGCTGGTGAAGCGTTATTTTAAGACGGATTATATCAGTCAGAATCTGCTGCGCTCCTTCCTGGGTTACACACTTTGCTGGATTCTGGGACTTGCTCTGGCGGCGTTCTGTAAGATGGAGGACATCCTTTCCATAGTGAGCCTGACGGATGTGATGGAATCCTTTACGGATTATGCCGTCTGGTACCTGCTGGGGCTTATTCTTTACCTGATCATCACCTTCGCGGTATGCTTTCGGAGATATAATTATGCGGCCCGTGCGATGAAGGTCTATGTTGCGAAGCTGAAGCGCCTGGAGAGACGCTATGAGTTTCAGGACAGAGCGAAGGGACAGGGCAAGGAGGTTCGAAAATCGTGATTGCGCTTTGGGTGTTCCGTGAAAAGCTGAGAAGCTTTTATTCCAGATTTGATATATTTATCAATCCGCTGATCCGTTTCGTGTTCGGGTTTGTCGTATTCCATATGCTGAACGGCAATCTGGGGGCCATGGTCCGACTGAACAACGTGCTGGTGGAGCTGGTGCTGGCGCTGATCTGCAGCGTGCTGCCGTATGGAGTCATGGTATTTCTGGCGGCGGTCCTGCTGGTCGCGCATGTAAGCAGCGTGTCTTTGGAGATGACGGTGATCCTGGTGGTGTTTTTGCTGTTTATCCTTTTTTTGTATTATGGACTGCAGCCCGGAGACAGTTACCTTCTGCTTCTGACGCCGATCTTCTTCCACCTTAAGATCCCTTATGCCATACCGATTCTGGCAGGCCTTTCGTCCGGCCTGACGTCGGTGGTCGCGGTATGCTGCGGGACGGCTCTGTTCTATGTGATGCAGTATATCAGACAGAATATGGGGACGCTCAGCGGGGACGCGGCTCTTGGCGTGGTGGAGCAGCTGACGCAGATCCTGCGTACCCTGTTCTCCAACCGCGTGATGGTGGTAATGATGGCCACCTGCGCGGTGGGGATACTGGTCGTGTATCTGATCCGCCGGCTTTCGGTGAATTATTCCTGGGCGATCGCCATCGTGGCGGGGGCGCTTGCGCAGATGGCGGCTATCTTTGTGGGGGATTTCCTGTTCGGCGTATCGATTCCCATGGGGCAGCTGCTTGCGGGACTGCTTCTTTCCCTGGCGCTGGCGGTGGTATATCATTTCTTCGTTTTTGCTGTGGATTACAGCCGGACGGAGTATGTGCAGTTTGAGGACGACGATTATTATTACTATGTGAAAGCAGTGCCCAAGATCACGGTTTCCCTGCCGGATGTCAAGGTGCAGAGATTCGGCGGAAAGAGAAACGGCGGGGAAGATTATCTGGATTAGGAAAGAACCTGAGGAGAGGATGGTGAGAACATGGCGCAGAGTATAGATACATTGTATGAATGGCTTTCTTTTCTGCCCCAGATTACCAGGACGAATATTCTGGAGATCGTCATCATCGCTTTCCTGATCTATGAGATCCTGGTCTGGATCAAGAATACGAGAGCGTGGACGCTTTTAAAGGGGCTTGTGGTGATCCTGGTCTTTGCGCTGATCGCCTGGATGCTGAAGCTGTATACGATCCTGTGGATCATGCAGAACGTGGCCTTTGTTGCGGCGACGGCGCTGATCATTATTTTCCAGCCGGAGCTCAGACGCGCGCTGGAGCAGCTGGGCAGCCGGAATCTCCTGACGAATCTTCTGCCCTTTGAGGGCGACCGGGAGGCGGAATCCAAATTTACCGAGAAGACGGTGAACGAGCTGGTGCGGGCGTCCATGGAGCTGGCCAAGGCAAGGACCGGAGCGCTGATGGTCATTGAGAGGGAGGCGTCCCTTAAGGATATCGAGCGGACCGGTATTGAGATCGACGGCATCGTGACCAGCCAGCTTCTGATCAATATTTTCGAACATAATACGCCGCTTCACGACGGCGCAGTGGTGATACGCGGTAACCGGGTGACCGCGGCCACCTGCTATCTGCCCCTGTCCGATAACGGGGATATCAGCAAGGATCTGGGAACGAGGCACAGGGCGGCTGTGGGTATCAGTGAGGTGACGGACAGCCTGACGATCGTTGTGTCTGAGGAGACGGGGCATATTTCCCTGGCGGAGGACGGCAGGCTGACCAGGATCACGACTCCGGAGGCTTTAAGCAAGGCCCTCGAGGTGAATACCGCGGACGGCGCCGGACAGGGACGGCGGTTCAGAATATGGAAGGGAAGGCAGAAGGATGAAAGAAAAGCTGAAGCGGATGCTGACGAATAATCTCGGGCTTAAGATCCTCTCCGTCGTCCTGGCTCTGTTTACCTGGCTGATCATGGTCAATGTTTCCAACCCGATGATGACGGTCACGCATACGGTACCGGTGGAATTCATCAATGAAGAGGTGCTTAAGGACGCCGGCCTGACCTATGAGGCTTTAAGCAGGAACACGGTTACCGTCAGCTACAAGATCCACGTGAGGGATGAATCGCGGGTGTCGGCCAGTGATTTTTCCGCATATGCGGACCTGGCCCAGCTTTATGATGTGACCGGGTCGATACCGGTGCAGACGGATATTACGTCCTATACGGCGCGGGCCCTTGTCCAGTCCGGTTCGGTGACGGTGAATCCCCCTGTGGTGCGGATCCAGACGGAACCGATCCAGACGAAGTCGTTTATGCTTGAGGCCCGTGTGAACGGAACGGAAGCGGAGGGTTATGATATCGGTGAGATCCGCCTGACGCCGTCCCGCGTCACGGTTACAGGTGCGGAATCCGACATCGGACAGATCAGCTCGGTTGGTGTCGAGATCAATGTGGAAGATGTGGATACCGATATTACCGGCGACGCGCCGATCTTCTTCTATGATGCCAACGGCAACCGGATGGAGCAGGCGGAGGGAGTCGAGCTGAATGTCCCGCAGGCGGCCTACAATGTATCCGTACTTCGGGTAAAGGATCTGACGCTGGATTATAAGATCGTCGGTACGGTGGCCGCCGGATACCGGTTTACCGGCGTGGAGAGCGATGTCCGGGTAATATCCGTGGTGGGGCTCCGATCCGTGCTGGCAAGCTTAAGTACGCTGGAGATCCCGGATCCGGCCCTGAATCTTGACCGGGCCACCGATAATGTGGTCGTCGAGGTGAATCTGAACGATTATCTGCCGGATAATATCTCCATAGTCGGCGATCAGCCGGTGACGGCGACGGTGACCATGCTCGTAGAGAGACTGGAGACCAGAGGCTATGCGTTTGATGTGGATGACATTGAACTGATCGGACAGAGGGACGGATACGAATACGAACTTGACGCGCCGTCGCTGACGCTTCAGATACGCGGTCTGAGTGAGGATCTGGATACCCTGGATGCGGAGGATATCCGGGTGAGGGCCGATGTCGGAGAGATGGAGCCGGGCGTTCAGCCGCTCAGGCTGGAAGCGGAGCTGGCGGAAGGATTTGACTTTATGAGCGCTTCTGAGGTCGATGTGATCGTCCGGGATATGACGGTCCCGGCCGATACGGCAAACGCGGGTCCCTTCGGGGCGGCCGCGGAGTCTGAGGATGGCGGAGAGTCCGCAGCCGGAACGGAATCCGAAAGCGGCGCAGATGCGGCGGGCGGCGGAAGCCCTGCGGATACAGGGGAGTCCGCGCCGTCGCACGAGACGGCAGCGCCGTCGAGTTAAACTTGTCAGAAAGCAGTGAGGAGAAGTATGGTAAAAGCAAAAGCGGCAATCCGGAACCTGACCGGCCTGCATCTGCGGCCGGCGGGGGTCCTTTGCAATAAGGCGCTCCTTTATAAGTCCAGCATCCATTTTACGATGGGAAACGTATCGGCCAACGCCAAGAGCGTGCTGAGCGTTCTGGGGGCCTGTGTCAAATACGGGGACGAGATCGAATTCATCTGCGACGGAGAAGATGAGGAAGACGCACTGAAGGCCATGATACAGGTTGTGGAGGACGGCCTGGGAGAATAAGTTCATGATTGTTTACTGTATCTGTTATGCGGCCGCTTATCTGACGGCCCGTCTGGGACAGTATTATCTGTCCGGGGCGTCTCTTATGGTGGCCGCGGTCTGTCTCTACCGGCATGAGTATCGCCGCACCGGCAATCTTCTGCAGCTGCGGGGGCTCTTTTCTGCCTTCTGGGTCGGGGGCCAGGGGGTGGCGTGCCTTAAGCTGAGCCGGCTGCAGACCGACTGGTCCCTTATGACATGGATCTGCTTCTTTCTGGCGTTTGCCGGCTTCTGGTGCTGCTTTGGACTGATATCGCTGGCGGCGGAGGACGATGGGCTGCAGGTGAGAAGGCGCAGGGAGAGGGATTTCGTGCGGCCTCTGTATTACAGCATGATCGTTGTGACGGTTGTGTCCGTGGCCGCATTTCTGTTTGAGGCTGTCTATCTGGGGTTCGTTCCGCTGTTTTTGCGCGGAGTGCCCCACGCCTATTCCGCGTTCCATGTGACGGGGGTGCATTACCTTACCGTGTCGTGCGTGCTGGTTCCGTCCATGGCCGTGATCTTCTTTCAGCAGGGCGGTTCCAGAAGATCCGCGCGCAATACCGCGGTTATCGGGATGACCGCGGTATGCCTGGTGATACCGATCCTCTGCGTATCGCGGTTCCAGCTGATCTTTTCGGTGATGACGGCCCTGTTTACTTACATAGCCTATACGGGAAAGGTGCGTTTCAGGACAGTGGTCATCCTGGCGGCGGCGATGCTTCCGCTTTATGTGATCCTGACGATCGCCAGAAGCCATGATATCACGTATCTGAACGGCATTTTTGAAATGAAGGATCCTTCGATGCCGATCTTCATTTCCCAGCCCTATATCTATATTGCCAATAATTATGAGAATTTCAACTGCCTGGTCGAGGCGCTGCCGGCCCACGCCTTCGGCATTCGGATGATGTATCCGGTGTGGGCGCTTACCGGTATGAAATTCTTCTTCCCGTATCTGATCAGCTTCCCGATCTACATCGATAAGGAGGAGCTGACCACGCTGACGATGTTCTACGACGCTTACTATGATTTCGGCGTGGCGGGCGTGGCGATCTTCTCCTGCATACTGGGGGCCGCTGCCGCCTGGCTGGACAGCAGGCTGAAAAGAATGAGGAATCCGATGGGATTTGTGTTTTATGCGCATTTTGCCTTTTATATGGTACTTTCGTTTTTCACGACGTGGTTCAGCAATCCGACCACATGGTTCTACTTCGCGGTGACGGGACTGATCGCGTTCGGCTGTTACTGGGCAGTGTAGAGGCTGCCTGCCGCAGTTTGAATTTAAGGAGGAATTTTGTATGATCTCAGAGAAAATGAAACCGCTTGTGCAGAATAATTCGGCGATCCGCGAGATGTTCGAGGAAGGCAACCGCCTGGCGAAGCTCTATGGCCGGGAGAACGTCTACGATTTCAGCCTGGGCAATCCCAATGTCCCGGCGCCGCCGGAGGTAGACGCGGCGATCCGTGCCATACTGGATGAGGAGGAATCTACCTTCGTCCACGGCTATATGAGCAATTCCGGCTACGAGGATGTCCGCGCCGCGATCGCGGATTCCCTGAATGAACGCTTTGGCACCGCTTTCCATCTGGATAATATCCTGATGACCGTGGGCGCCGCCAGCGGGATGAACGTGCTTTTAAAAACGATCTTAAATCCCGGCGACGAGGTGATCGCGTTCGCGCCTTATTTCCTGGAGTACGGCAATTATGTGCGCAATTATGACGGGAAGCTTGTGGTGGTTCCGCCGGATACGGAGACCTTCCAGCCGAATATGGAGGCCTTTAAGGAACGGATCGGTGAAAAGACGAGGGCGGTTATTATCAATACGCCCAACAACCCTACCGGCGTGGTGTATTCCGACGCGACGCTTAAGCGGATCGCGCAGATCCTTACGGAGAAGCAGAAAGAGCTGGGAAGCGAGATCGTGCTTGTTTCCGATGAGCCTTACCGGGAACTGGCCTACGACGGCGTGGAAGTTCCTTATGTGACGAAATATTACGCGAATACCGTGGTATGCTATTCCTACAGCAAGTCTCTGTCCCTGCCCGGCGAGCGGATCGGTTATCTGGTGATCCCGGACGCGCTTGCGGACAGTAAGACCGTTTTTGCGGCGGCGACCATCGCCAACCGGGTTCTGGGCTGCGTCAACGCCCCGTCCCTGATGCAGAGAGTCGTCATGCGCTGCCTGGGCGCCAAGGCCAATGTGGTCGCCTACGACAGGAACCGGAATCTTCTGTATTCGTCGCTTCTGGAATACGGCTTTACCTGCATTAAGCCCCAGGGTGCCTTCTACCTGTTCTTAAAGTCGCCGGAGCCGGATGAGAAGGCGTTTTGCGCCGCCTGCAAGAAGCATAATATACTCGTGGTTCCCGGTTCCTCCTTCGCCTGCCCCGGCTATGTGCGGATATCCTACTGCGTATCCTATGAGCAGATCGAGCGGTCCCTGCCGGCGTTTAAGGCGGTGGCGGAGGAGTACGGGTTATGAGCCGTCGGAATGAGGCGCCGGAAGAAACGGCCGCGTCCCGACCGTGGGAGAGGAATATCCGCCGGGTCACTCCTTACGTTCCCGGCGAGCAGCCCCAGGGCGGCCGCCTGATCAAGCTGAATACCAACGAAAACCCCTATCCGCCGTCTCCCGGCGTGTGTAAGGCCCTGCGGGGTCTGGATCCCGGCGCTTTGCGCAGGTATCCGGATCCGGCGGCGTCCGCGCTTTTGAAGGCTTTGGCCGGTTACTACGCGCTCGAGCCGGAGCAGGTCTTTGTGGGCGTCGGTTCCGACGATGTGCTTGGGATGGCGTTTCTGACCTTTTTTAATTCGGACCGGCCGATGCTGTTCCCGGATGTGACCTATTCCTTCTATCCGGTGTGGGCGGAGCTTTTCGGGATTCCCTATGAGACGTGTCCGCTTAACGCGGATCTTGCCGTTGATCCCCGGGATTATGACCGGGCGAACGGCGGCGTCGTTTTTCCGAATCCCAATGCGCCGACCGGCTGTTTTCTGCCGCTTGGGCAGGTGGAGGAGATCCTCCGGCATAACCGGGACGTGGTTGTGATCGTGGACGAGGCCTATATCGATTTCGGCGGCGAGTCGGCGGTAAGCCTGCTCGGCCGGTATGAGAATCTGCTGGTCGTGCAGACCTTTTCCAAGTCCCGATCCATGGCCGGGATGCGGATCGGCTACGCGCTCGGTTCGCCTGCACTGATCAGAGCGATGCAGGACGTGAAATATTCTTATAATTCCTACACGATGAACCTGCCGTCGATCCTGGCGGGAGAGGCGGCCGTGAAGGACGAGGAATACTTTAAGGAGACCGTGGGAAAGATCATAGAGACCCGTGAGAATGCCAAGAAGCGGCTTGCGGCGCTGGGATTTACGTTCCCGGATTCGAAGGCGAATTTCCTCTTCATCCGCCACAGCAGGGTTCGTGCCGCTGAGCTTTACGACGCTCTTCGCGCCAGACAGATCTATGTGCGGCATTTCTCCGGCCCCAGAGTGGAGGATTATCTGCGGGTGACGATCGGAACCGATGAGGAGATGGAGGCGCTGTATGGATTCCTGGAAGAGTATCTGGGCGCCGGCTGAAACGGAAAGCGAGGGCCTGCGGGAACGGGACGTGAAGATCCGCGTGTGCAGCGAAAGGTGAGTGAGACAAGATGAGCGAAGGAAGCAGCCGTATCCTGAAGATCCTGCTGAATATCCTGATCCCGGCGGCCGGGATCCTTCTGGTATGCCTTCTGGGGCCCCGGCTTCTGAAATTCTTTATGCCCTTTGTGATCGGCTGGATCATCGCGATGATCGCCAATCCTCTGGTGCATTTTCTGGAGAAGCATCTGAAGATCGTGCGGCGGCACAGCTCGGTGGTGATCGTGGTGCTGGTTCTGGCTCTGGTCATCGGCGCGCTCTATCTGGTGTGCTCCAGGCTGTTCTGGGAAACCGCCGGCCTGATCCGGGATCTTCCGGAAATGGTCGAATCGCTTAAGGGAGAGATCTCCGACGCGATCACCCGCCTGTCCGGCGTTCTGCAGGTGCTGCCCCAGGGTGTACGCGACTGGTTTATGCGGCTGAACGACGATCTGGGCAGCGCCATCGGCGAGCTTCTTCAGGGGATCGCGTCGCCTACTATGACGGCGGCCGGCAATGTGGCCCGCGCCGTTCCGAGCGCGCTGGTCTACGCGATCGTGACGATCCTGTCGTCCTATTTCTTCATCGTGGAGCGCGAACAGATCCTCGCGGGCATGCACCGGATCATCCCCGATTCGGTCTGGGAGTACTTTCATTTTCTGAAGAACGATATGCTGAAGCTGATCGGCGGATATTTCCTGGCGCAGTTTCGGATCATGTTCGTGGTAGCCGTGATCCTGGCCATAGGCTTTCTCATCCTCGGGGTCAATTACAGCGTTATCTGGGCTGTTCTGATCGCGCTTCTGGACTTTTTGCCCCTGTTCGGCACCGGAACCGCCCTCTTCCCGTGGGCGTTGGTCAAGCTTCTCTCCGGCGAGTGGCCTTTCGCGGCGGGTCTGGTCTTCCTCTATCTGCTGACGCAGGTCGTCCGTCAGGTCATTCAGCCCAAGATCGTAGGCGATTCCCTCGGGGTTCCGCCTCTGGCCACGCTCTTTCTGCTTTACATCGGCTTTAAGATCCGCGGCATCTCCGGCATGATCCTGGCCGTACCGCTGGGAATTATCGTTATCAACCTTTACGAATACGGTATTTTCAATTCATTTCTGGAGAATGTGAAGCTTCTCGCCGAGGAGATCAACCGTTTCCGCAGATCGCAGTAAGCTCTGCCCGCGGGAATTCGGAGAAAGGCAGCGGCCCGCGGGCCGCTGCCTTTCAGATATCCTGATTTACTATTTCGGTCTCCACCGCTTCCGGCATCACGAATTCCGGAGGTGCGCTCTCAAGCGCGACCGGCTCTGGACTGACCGCCGGGGGCGTTTCCGCAGCGTCCGCCGGACCGGATGCGCTTTCTGCCTCGCTGTCCGTCGCCGCTTCTGTTCCGGCCGTGACCTTATGCTCCGGCCACGCCAGGATCCCGTCCGCGTGCTCCGCCTCCTTATGCTTCTTCCCGTCCGGGGCTGTCTGAATTCCGCTCCCTGCCTTCCGAAGCGTCATCCGCAGGAAGATCCTCGCCGTCGCCGTTCCCAGCAGCACGATCGCTCCCGGCAGAACCACCGACAGGACGAATTTGAGCTTCATCTTAAACGCTTTCTTCTTAAGCTTCTTCTTCATGGATCGCATCCATGCCTGGACCGGATCCGAATTCTTTGAACGATTCATCCTTTCACTCTCCGCTCATTAAAGTTTTCATAAGATAGGAATATACCTCCGGGCTCTTTCCCTGCCACTGGGCGCACATGGCTTCCGCCTGCTCCCGGGTCGGCACCGACAGGCTCAGCTCCAGCAGCGAGCTCTTCCCCTCGCGGATCTCCATGTGTACCACGAAATCCTGGCTGGTGGATTTGTAATAGTCCGCCAGGACTCCCGCTTCATTGCGGATCTTGATCCGGTTCTCCTTCAGATACTGATCCATGTCGGCTATGATCGCCTGGGAAATGTTCTTCCCGAAGAAATCCAGCGTCTCCTCGCCCTCGCGGGTGATCTCGTACCGGGTCGA
>CANQBX010000085.1 GCA_947589095.1 uncultured Lachnospiraceae bacterium | reverse complement strand
GGATTTATGCCATTTTTATCGGTTAAAGTATTGATTTTTCAATGTGCATCACACCAAATGGTGTGGGAAGTTTGAGTCCGTAATTTAGATAAAAGATAGGAGCTTCGCAGTGCAGATCAAGTATGACAATAAGGATGGGAGAGTCAGTCCTAATGCATGTCACCCTAATGCCTGTCGTGAAATTTTACTTTCCCGGGGAGGACTTTTGTGGTATGCTGATTATAATGGACAACAGGATATCCAGAGCGGCAGCTGAGTATCCGAAGCAAGCTGCAGTGTATTCAAAGCAGGAAGAAGGAACAGACCTGCAGTGAGGCGTTTGACGCCGGGAGCGGTAAGACAGGAGGATCCGATGAAAGAGGACGGAAAGCAGACAGGGCGGATGGTTTCCCTGAACAGGATATGGACGGTGACGGTGGTCGCCGCCTACATCGTGATCCTTGTTCTGCTGCTTTGGATGGATTCCATTCTGGTACTGAACTACCGCAGGGAGAGAACGGCGGAGGAGCAGCAGAAGGTAAGCAGCTATGCCGATACGGTGAGCGGGCATCTTGGCAAGATCGACGAGCTTCTGTATGATATTTACGCGTACAGCGAGGATTTCAGAGGACTGAACGGCGTTCAGAAAGAACTGGAGGAATTCAACAGCGTATACGAGATCGACCTGATCATGAGAAACCGTGCCGCGCTTTACGGCTGGATCGATGGATATATGCTCAACTACCACGGAATGGACATGTGGCGCTATTATATCGGAAACCGCGCGGGTGATCTGGATTTCACGGATCAGATGAAGCAGTACGTGTCGGAGCGGATACACAGCGGAGAGAACTGGGACCGGTCGGCCGCACGGATCGGGAACCGAACGTATTACTTTATCCTGTGCAGACGGGAAAATGTCGCCCTGTGCGGCATCTATGATCTGAATCAGAGTGTGCAGTCCTATACCGGGGATACCGAGATCGGGAAGGACGTATTTTTCGCCGACGGAAGCCGAATCTACGGAGTGGCGGATGAAGCGGCCAGCGATCCGGCGGGAGAATTGAACGGCAGTCTTGTGGCTGGAGCTGACAGCGGCCCGGTAGAAAAAGCGGCCAGCGATCAGGCGGGCGAGATACTGCCGGAGTCAGCCGGCGGCCTGCCCGGGGAACCGGATGCTGCGGCGGAGCAGGCTGGCGGTATCCCTGCCGCGCAGCTTCTTGCGCGAGTGAACGGCGCCAACGATAATTTCGAGGAGAAGATTGGCTCGGATGAATATTTCGGCAAGCGGATCGACGGAACGGAGCTGTGGGTCATATACAGAAAGCCGGTCACGGTTTTCACATTTATGAATGCCATCCATATGCTGCTGTTCCTGCTGACCTTCAGCACGGTCATCATCGCAGTGTTTGTGTATCGATATATGAAAAAGAATATGATCCTGCCGCTGCGGAGCCTGGTGGGAACCATGAACGAAGTCAGCCGTGGGAACTGGGACAGTGTTCACAGCCACGGCTCCAGGCTGGAGGAGGTCCAGCGCGTGGACGAGGCGTTCTCCGTCATGGTCTCGGAGATCCGAAAGCAGAAGATACTCTCCTATGAGCAGACGATCGAGAAGCAGAACGCGCAGATGCAGTATCTGCAGCTCCAGCTGAAGCCCCATTTCTACTTAAACGGATTAAAGACTCTGAATATGCTGGCAATGGAAGGCAATATGGAGAAGGCGCAGGATCTGATCATGCACCTGTCCTTCCATCTGCGGTATCTCCTGCAGGTGAACCGGACGCTGGTTCCGCTGGCTTCGGAGATCGACTACACGAAGAACTACGGGAGTATCCAGTCGAAAATGTATGGACGGGACGCCGCGGTCAGCTGGGATATCCAGGAGGGTGTGGGTGATGTGCCGGTGCCGACCCTGTGCATCCAGACCTTCGTGGAAAACAGCTTCAAATACGCGATGCCGGACGGAGGGTGGACCGGTCTGGAAATCGCGGTTAAGATTCATAAGCTTGAGACAGAGGACGGAGATTTTGTCGACATCCGTGTGAGCGACAACGGCGTGGGATATCCGCCGCATATTCTGGAGGATATCAACGGCGCATCAAAGGAGGAGAGTGTAAGCGTGGGGATCAATAACTTAAAACGCAGATGTATTTTCCTCTATGGCGACAGGTGTGAATATAATTTCTGTAACAGCGACGGAGCGGTGAGCGAGCTTGTGCTTCCGTGCAGCAGGGGGTAGAAGATGAGGCTTTTGCTGGTGGATGATCAGAGAGAGATAACGGAAAGCCTGAAAAGGAGCGTTGACTGGGCGTCGGCGGGCATCGACGAGGTGTGTACGGCTGTGAGCGCCAAAGAGGCTAAACTGGTCATGGTGAATACGGAGATCGATATTCTGCTGATGGATATCGAGATGCCGGGGGAAAGCGGTCTTGATCTTTTCCGGTGGACAAGAGAGCATTATCCCGATATCGTCGGTATCTTTCTGACGTCCCACGCGGATTTTGCCTACGCGCAGGAAGCGGTCAAGATGGGCGCTTTCGATTATATCCTGCAGCCGGCCCGCTATCAGGAGGTAGCTGCAGTGGCGGCTATGGCGGCCCGGCAATCCAGAGAAAATATCCGCAGGACGAAGGTAGCAAAGAGGGCGAAGCTGCTGGCGGATTCCAGCGATAACCTTCTGGAACTGCTGCTTCTTCGGTTTCGGGAAGGCCGGTATGAGGAAGCCGCCGCTTATTTTGATAAGCTGAAGGACAGCTGCCGGCTGCAGACGGATCAGCCGGTGTTTCGGATCATGCGGGTGCGGATCGTGAAATTTGAGCGTCCGGGGGCCTGGAGCGAAGACCTTCTGAAGATGGTCTTTCGGAATGTATTGGAAGAACTGTTTGAGAGAGAGGATTCCGTTGCCGTGGCCGCGGCGGGGGACGACTGGTACTGCGTCCTGCAGGCGTTTGAGGCCGGGCGGCCGGATGCGGCGAGATGGCGGGACGGGATCGAGAGATTTCATTCTTTTATTAACGGACACATGGACTTTCGGGTCGCTATTTATCCGGAGATGGCGGAGATCGGCGATTTCTCATTGGACGGGCTGTCTAGGGTATTCGCGGAGCCTCCCGCAGGCACGGACGCGGAGATCTTCTGGGGAGGCGCGGAAACCGGAGGAAATCATGCGCGGAGCAACGAAGATTATGTCCGCGCGGCGGAAAAGTACATCCGGGATCACATCAGCAGCAGTATCTCCAGAACAGAGGTTGCGGAGTATTTGAATCTGAATGAGGAATATTTTTCAAGGCTTTTTAAGAAATACAACGGCGAAACCTTTAAGGCGTATGAGATGAAAGAACGTATCCGGGAAGCGAAAAAACTCCTGCAATACTCCAATTTTTCCATCAATATCATCGCATCCAAGGTCGGCTATGACAATTTTTCGCATTTCTCCAAGGTGTTCAAGCAGGCAACGGGTTATACGCCGCAGGAATACCGGGGGATGAAGTCACAAAAGTGACAGACTGAGTGCATAAAAAGACAAACTCGGAGAAAGATGTTCTTTTTGAGGCCGTTTTTTGGTCACAAAAAGAACATTTTTCAGTTACAAAAATTATAGATGAAATCGGAATGGTTTTGTATACTTTTAACGATAAATGTAGTTGACCATGCACATGGTCTGCAGAAAGAAAACGGAGGTAAGTTATGAAGATCAGAAAATTTTTGGCGATTGCGCTGGCAGGCGCGATGACGCTTAGCCTGGCGGCCTGCGGCGGCTCGGGGAGCGCTGGAAGCGCGGGAAGTGGTTCCGGAAATGCGGGAGGCGGTTCTGAAAGCGCTGCCGGCGCCGGCGAGAGCACGGCGGAGGTTGAGAATGTCGTCGTTGCGATTCCTACATTCTTTGACGTCAAGGACGCACAGATGGTTGCAGACGCGATCAACGCGATCTCCGCGGAGAAATACGGCGTAACCGTCACCCTGGAGTTTATTGCTCTCGGAAACTGGGCGCAGCAGACGAATCTGCTCCTTACATCCGACGAGGTAGACGTGCTTGCATTTTATCAGACGCCTCTTACCACATTCATCAAGAATAATCAGGCGCTTCCGCTGGAAAATTATGTGGCGAACGCTTCGGATGAGTTTAAGGCCGTGTGGTCGGATGCAGAGCTTCAGGGAACCAGCATGAACGGACATATCTACTCGATCCCGAATCTGCGGAACTTCGGCAATATCCGCGGTCTGGACATCGATGAGAACATCGCGGCGGAGTTCGGTATCGAGAACGGACAGCATATGACCATGGACGAGGTGTCAGATTTCCTGTACGCGGCCCATGAGAAGTACCCGGATCGTTATGCCATCGTTCCGCAGGCAGGAAGTTCCATGGTGAGCGGCTGGACCTGGGATGGTCTGGGCGACGGCAAGTTCATCGGTGTGCTGGAGGACTGCGGCCAGGATCTTACGGTCAAGAACCTGTTCGATACCGATGATTTCAGGGATTTCTGTTCCTATACCAGAAAGTGGTACCAGGACGGCCTGACCATGGCAGACGCCCTCAGCAATACCGAGGACGGTAAGAATCTGATCCGGGCGGGGAAGGCCGTCTGCTGCCTGGAGAATTACGCGGTCGATACGGCGGAAGGATGTATCCGAACCATCATCATCGATCCGTGGGCTGTTTCCAATTCCTATGCGGAGTTGAGCTACGGAATCAATACCAACAGCTCCAAGCCGGATGCCGCGTGGAAGGCGCTGGAAATGTTCTACATCGATAAGGATATCTGTGAGCTGCTGACAAATGGTATCGAAGGAACCCATTATACGGTCAATGAGGACGGCACGACAACCTTCACGGAGAGCGACGGCTACCAGATGGCGGCGATCGCCTGGGTGCTGCCGTATTCTGGCTATGCCCATCCGATGGCGGCAAACGGACCGACTTATTTCGAGGATCTGATCGAATTCAATAATTCCTGTGCGAAGTCCAAGGGGTTGGGATTTGCGTTTGATTCCACCAGCGTGGCGAACCAGTACACGGCATGCTGCAACGTTATGGATAAATATTATACAGCGATCATGAGCGGCACTGTGGATCTGGAGAGCACGATTGAGCAGGCCAACGCAGAATTTGAGGCGGCAGGTCTGGCGGATATCATTGCTGCGAAGCAGGAACAGCTGGACGCGTTCCTGGCGGCTCAATAAAATTTTGTTGGCCCCGCCCGGGCAGGCATTTCCGCGGATCACGCTGCGGGAAGCGCAGGCTCCGCCGCGGGGCTTTCTACAAGCTTAAACCGGCAATCGTGAGAGTGCTCCGGCTGCGGATTTTCCGTTATTATGCCGACAAGACAGAGAGTGCCGGTTGTGGCGGACTATGCAGATTTTAACAAGAGGAGAGTGAGAATATGGCGAAAACAGCGGTAAAGCCCTCCAAAAAGAAGGGAATGAAGGGAACGTCGAGGACGTCTCTGGCGCTTATTTCCATGATGGTTCCCGGGATCATTTATCTGATCATCAACAACTACATACCTATGGCCGGCCTGGTGGTGGCCTTCAAGCAGTTCGATTACGCGAAGGGTATCTGGGGGAGCGGATGGGCCGGATTTGGCAATTTTACTTACCTGTTCAAAACGCGGGATGCCTTCAATATCGTCCGTAATACGCTGCTTTACAACATTGTGTTTATCATCCTGGGCAATATTCTGGCGATCACGGTGGCGATCATGCTCAATTTTCTGAAGGGCCAGATGAATAAGAAGGTCTATCAGACGCTGATCCTGATCCCGTACCTGATCTCCATGGTTGTGGTTTCTTACATCGTATATGGTTTTCTGAGCATGGACAGCGGCTTTGTGAATAAGCTGATCACGGCGTTTGGCGGAACTGCTGTCAGTTGGTATACGCAGGCAAAATACTGGCCGGTGATCCTCACCATCGTGCATCTGTGGAGCGGGTTCGGATATTCCAGCATCGTCTACTACGCGACGGTGATCGGTATTGACTCATCCCTCTATGAAGCGGCCAGCATTGATGGGGCCAATGTCTGGAAGCAGATCTGGCATATCACGCTTCCGGGCCTTCGGATTACGATCATCACGCTGGTGCTGATGGCCATGGGCCGTATGTTCTATTCGGATTTCGGTCTGTTCTATCAGGTACCCATGCGTTCTGGTCTGCTTTCCAGCGCAACGGATACCATCGATGTGTTTGTGTACAAGGCCCTGACGCAGCTTAATGACGTGGGCAGATCTTCGGCCGCCGGCCTGCTTCAGTCGGTTCTGGGCTTTATCATGGTGCTTTCGGCTAACCTGATCGTAAGTAAGGTAGACTCGGACAGCGCGTTGTTTTAGGAGGTGAGCGGATCATGACTGCAAAACATAGAATCGGACAGGGAATCCTGAATTTTATCTTTGTGCTGCTCTGCGTGGCGGCGGTCGCCCCGTTTTTACTGCTTCTGTCGTCGTCGCTTACGGAGGAGGCGACGCTTCTGCGGGAAGGATATAATTTCTTCCCTTCGAAGTTCAGCCTTGAGTCCTACGCGTATCTGATGGGCAGCGCGTCGAAGATCACGAAGGGTTATGGGATCACGGTATTCGTAACCCTGGTTGGAACGGTGTGCGGCATGCTTATGACGTTTCTGTTCGCCTATCCTCTTTCCCGCAGGGAGCTGCCTCATCGGACGTTCTTTTCCTTTTTCGTGTTTTTCACGATGCTGTTCAACGGCGGACTGGTTCCGACCTATATGATGTGGACCCAGACGTTCCACATCCGCAATACCCTGTGGGCGCTGATCATACCGGGACTTCTGATGAACGGCTTCAACATCATTATGATGCGGTCCTTCTTCAATTCCAGCATCCCCAACGAGTTGGTTGAGGCAGCCCGGATCGATGGGGCGGGAGAGTACCGGGTGCTTTTCCAGGTCGTACTGCCGCTCTCCAAGCCGATGATCGCCACCATCGGCCTGATGATCGGCCTTCGCTACTGGAACGACTGGACGAACAGCCTGTACTATATCACAGATGAAAATCTGTACAGCATCCAGGCGATCCTGAATACGATCATCAGTAATGTCCAGTTCCTGTCAAGCGGTCAGGCAATCGGATCTGCATACAGCGCGGCGAATCTGCCAAGCGTCGGCATCCGAATGGCGATCGCGGTGATCGGCATTATACCGATCCTCTGTATCTACCCGTTCTTCCAGAAATATTTTGTCAAGGGTATTGTCGTCGGCGGCGTGAAAGGATAAGTGAGGTATAGAGGTGAAAGATAAAATATTTTCAATCGATTCCGTAATGATTGATTATCTGGAAAATCCATTGGGGCTTGACGATTCAAGCCCCACTATTTCATGGAAACTACGTGCCGGAAAGGACTGCCGGAATATCCGCCAGAAGGCATACCGGATCCTTGTTGGAAGCCGGGAAGGCGCTTCGGATCTCTGGGACAGCGGTGTGCGTGAGTCGGACTGCTCCGCTGGAGTGGTCTATGAAGGTGAGGCGCTTAAGCCCAGGACCATGTATTATGTTGCGGTGACGGTCTGGGATGAGAGTGGGAATCAGGCCGCCAGCGGGAGCGCGCAGTTTGAGACCGGATTTATGGATCCGTCCGTGGAAGCCTGGGGCGGCGCCGGATGGATCGGAGCGCCGGAAAAATACGTGAATGCCCGGACGCTGGGGGTTTTCGTGCTATCGTGTGATATCCGCTTCCCTTCGGGAAACGGAAAGGCAGGGATCGTTTTCGGCGCCGATGATGAAAGGCTTCTGGATCCCAGAAAGAACCGCTTTGAGATCGCGGGGGAGAACGCGATCCGGTACGTATTGAATGTGACGCGGATTCCAGCGGAACTGGAGATCTACCGGATCGGGTACGCACCGGAGGATACATCGGAGCGGCCGTTTGCGGTCGTTCCAGTGCTGGAATTTCCAAGCGAACAGAGTGCCGGCGGTACGCTTCCTGAATCCGAGATGAAGGAGAGAAGGCCCGTGATCACGCAGGAGAACAGAACCGAGCCCCATAATCTCCGAGTAGAGGTTGTGGGCGACTGCGCGTACGCGTATGTGGATGGAATCCTGGTGGACGCTATGGATTTCACACTGCCGACAGGCGAGACGATGCGGGCGGCGCGGCCGCTGAACCCGCTTGGATTCAATGATGTGACAACTTTTCCGCGGATGTGCGGGATCGGATATTATGTGGAGGCGGGGAGCGAGGCGGAATTCGGCGATCTCATAGCGAACCATCACAGGACGCCGCGGCGGGAGATCGTCAGGATCGCAGCTCCGGGAGTGATACGCGGAGATAGCGTGAGTCAGGATCTGTCCGATGTGCCGCCAGTTCCGTGCGTTGTGAAGCGCCTCCCGTCCGGCACACAGCTGACTTACAGCGTAAGCTGTCACTCGATTCCGATGCTACGAAGAGATTTTGTTGTTTCTTATGAGAAAGAGATTGCGAAGGCCAGGCTCTATATCACTGCCCGCGGCTGTTACGACTGCCGGATCAACGGTTCTGCGGTCACGGATACCCGACTGAATCCGGGATCCATGCAGTATGATAAACGCATCCAGTATCAGACCTATGACGTCGCCGGGCTTCTGAGGAAAGGCGAAAACGGGATCGGCATCACGCTTTCCTCCGGCTGGTGGTGCGATGCCCAGACCTTTGCGCTGCGAAACTATAACTATTTTGGCGATCAGGAATCCGTACTTGCGCGTCTTGAAATCACATACGGGGACGGAAGCACGGACGCGGTTGTCACGGATACGCATACGTGGGAATATTACGGAGAAGGGCCTTACCGATACGCCGGTCTCTTTTACGGCGAGGAGCTGGACGGCAGGAAGTACAGCATATTCGAGGAATTCTCCAAACCGGGCTTCCGAATCGACGGAATGAAAAAGCCGGCCGAGATCGGAGTATGTGAGATCGAGGAATCTTTTACGCTCCGGCCCGGTTTTGGGCGGCCGTGGCCGAAAGTAGATCACAGCGGTGTGAAGCTGACTGGTGGGATCAATGCGCCTGTCCGTGAGATCTGTATGTTAAACGCGCAATCTGTATCGGAACCGAGGAAAGGGCTCTATATCTATGATCTGGGACAGGAGATGGCGGGCGTGCCGCGGATCCGGTTCCGTGGGAAGGCAGGAGAAACCGTCACGATACGGTACGGAGAGATGCTTTACCCGCAGCTTGAGGAGTATGGAAGTCTCCACGGATTGATGCTGACGGATAATTACCGGGATGCGGAAAGCATTGATAAATACACGCTGCGGGGAGACGAAGAAGGAGAAGTCTTCTGCCCGAGGTTCACATTCCACGGCTTCCGGTACATAGAGATCAGCGGGATGTCGAACGCTCCGGCTCTGTCCGACGTCTGCGGCGTGCAGCTTTCCTCCGTGCCGGCGATTACAGGAACGATTAAAACCTCGCATAAGCTGCTGAACCGTTTCATTGAGAATGTGAGATGGTCCATGATGTGCAACTTTATCAGTATTCCCACGGACTGTCCGCAGAGAAATGAACGGATGGGCTGGGCCGGTGATACGCATGTGTTCTGCAGGACGGCGACGATGGAAGCGGACACCAGGCTGTTCTATCTCCGGTATCTGGATGATTTCAGGGATCTGCAGGGAGGAAGCGGGCAGCTGCCCAACATCGCGCCGGTGGGCGGAGGCTTCGGCGGAATCACCTATGAGAGCGCCATGATCCTCATCGTCTGGGAACTGTACCAGCAGTATGGGGATATCCGGATCGTCAGGGAGTATTATGATTCCATGAAGAAATGGATGTCCTATATCAAAGGCTGCGGGATGCCGGGCGACTGCTTTGTCGGGCCGTTGGGGGATTGGCTTGCCCCGACGGAGACGGATCCCCATCTGATCTGGAATGCTTTTTACGGATATGACTGCAGGCTGATGCGGATCTTCGCGGAGCTTCTGGGACAGGAAGAAGACAGGGCCTGTTTCCATGAAATGGAAACGGAAGCGAAGAAGTACTGGAATAGCCATTTTGTAGATCCGGTTACGGGAAAAACAAAAGATCTGAACGGCCGGCCTGTTGATACCCAATGTTCCTACGCACTTCCTCTGGCATACGGGATCTTTTCGGAGGAATACAGGGACAAGGCATATGAGCATCTTGCGAGAAAGACGGAGGAGCTGGACTGTACGATCGGAACGGGTTTTTTTGGAACCGGGGTCTTAAGCAGGGCATTGACAGATGCCGGCCGTATTGATCTGGCTTACCGGCTGCTATTGCAGACGGATTTTCCGTCCTGGCTTTATCCGGTGACCCAGGGGGCCACGACCATATGGGAGCGATGGGACTCTTATACATTGGAAAAAGGCTTTGGCGGCAATAACAGTATGAACTCGTTCAATCACTATTCACTGGGTTCTGTTCTGGCGTGGATGTATGAGACGGTGCTGGGAATCCAGCGCGACGAGGATACGCCGGGGTATAAACATTTCTTCCTGCGTCCGCAAATCGTTCGTAATTCCGGACTGGACAGAGCGGGAGGCGGCTTTGAGACGGCGTACGGACGGATCGAGAGCCGGTGGAACTTATTGGATGGGACATTGGAGTATTCCTGCGTTATTCCGCCCAATACCTCTGCTTTGCTGGTTCTGCCGGGCAGGGAACCGGAAGAACTGGGCAGCGGAGAGTATCGGTACGTTGTGGAGAATGCGGTGTAGTACAGCTGTTGTCTGATATATTCTGACAGAAGATGCCTGGAAAAAGGAGATTTGTGCTGCTAACTGAAAGGCGGCGGAATGGAGATTGAAATGCAACGAATATGCGAAAAAGAGATGCAGCCGTTTGAAAAGGAACACATAAATGCAGTAAGGGCGATGTCTCCGGAATGCATGGTGCTGCTTAAGAATGAAAAGGTGCTGCCGCTTGACAGCTCCTGCCGGCTTGCGCTGTATGGAAGCGGGGCTCGGCATACGATTAAGGGAGGCACCGGATCCGGTGATGTTAATGTCCGGCATTTTGTGAATGTGGAAGAAGGGCTGGAGAAGGCAGGATTTGAGATCACGACCAAGGACTGGCTGGATGCTTACGACCGCGTCATGGAACAGGCGAAGAAGAGCTTTGCCGACGAGCTGATGGCGAAGGCCGCGGCCTCCGGGCTGCCGCTGTTTCTGTTCCTGATGGGAAAAGTGGTATCGGAGCCGGACTATGAGCTGCCGCTTGTCGGAGATGGGAATACCGCAGTCTATGTGCTGGCCCGGAATTCCGGCGAAGGAACGGATCGGACTGATACCGCCGGGGACATTCGGCTGACCGAGACGGAGATCCGGGATATCCGTGTCCTGAATGAAAAATATGAGAAATTTATTCTGGTTCTGAATGTGGGCGGCATGGTAGATTTAAGTCCGGTCCGGGATGTGCGGGCGGTGCTTCTGATGAGCCAGCTCGGCATTGCCTCGGGGGATGCGCTGGCGGATGTGCTTCTTGGGAAGACATATCCCTCCGGCAAGCTGACAATGACATGGGCGGCGCTCGGCGATTATCCGTCTTCGGAAGGATTCGGCGATCCGGATGATACTCTTTACCGGGAGGGCATCTACACAGGATACCGCTGGTTTGACCGGATTGGAACGAAACCGGTCTATCCGTTTGGTTACGGTCTGGGATATACCACATTTTCCATTGGACCGGCGCGAATCGAGAAATGCGGTGAGAATATCGCGGTCAGGGCGGCCGTGAAGAATACTGGAAGGACAGCCGGAAAAGAGACCGTACAGGTATATTACTCGGCTCCGGCGGGCAGGCTGGATAAACCATATCAGGAGCTGGCCGCTTTCGCAAAGACCAGAGAACTGCGGCCTGGTGAGGAGCAGGAACTTCTTTTGTCCTTTGCGGCGGCAGATATGGCTTCCTTCGACGAGAAAAATGCGTTCTATGTGCTTGAAAAAGGAAGATATGTGATTCGCGTGGGAAATTCATCCAGAGACACGCATATTGCTGGGATTGTCGTGCTTGACGAAGATGTTGTGACGGAACGGGTACGAAGCATCTGCCGGGAACCTGTTGTGGAGGAAAAGCTGCCGACGGGCAGTCACATCAGTTATGCGGCCGAAGCCGGAGCGGAGGAGCGGGCGTATGTGATCACCTTTGGCGCGGCGGAGATTGCCTGCGTGGAACACAGGTACTCGGGAGATGATTGTCGGAAAGAGGACCTTTGGGGAACAGATTGCCGCAGGACTGATAGTTTTAGAACAGACGGTCAGAAAACGGGAATCCAGAAAGAGGACAGTCAGAGTGAAAAAGGCCGAGGATCACAGGCAGCAGCTGCGGAGAATTTGCGAGAGAAAAATACGCGCGGTGGTATTCTGTGGAAAGACGTTCGGGAAGGCAGAAGAACGGTAAGCGAATTCGTGTCGTCGCTGAGCGATGAGCAGCTTGCGTATCTTTGCATCGGGGCATATCAGAACACGGGCGGACACGCCGGCACTGGAGTGATCGGCAATGCCGGTATGCTGGTAGCGGGCGCTGCCGGTGAGACGACCCATTGGCTGGATGATCTGGGTATGGAGAGCTTAATCATGACGGATGGACCGGCCGGTCTGCGTCTCAGCACATGCTACACGCTGGACGGAGACGGAATGGCCAGGTCAGCCACGATGCCATTCTCGACGGGGCTGGAAGATTATCTGGAAATTCCCGGAATGGAATCCATGAAGGAAGCGATGAAAAAGCAGGTGGAGGATGCGAGCGGACGGCTGTATTATCAGTACGCCGCCGCAATTCCCATCGGAACCGCCCTTGCCCAGTCCTGGAATGAAGAGTTGTGCATGGCATGCGGGGATTTGATCGGAAGCGAAATGGAACTGTTCGGCATAAACTTATGGCTCGCGCCGGGACTCAATATCCAGCGTTCCCCGCTCTGCGGCAGGAATTTTGAGTATTATTCGGAGGATCCCGTGGTCAGCGGACTTGTGGCCGCGGCCATCACCGTGGGCGTCCAGAAGCATGCCGGATGCGGTACGACCATTAAACATTATATGTGCAATAATCAGGAGACCAACCGTTATTTTTCAAACAGCGTGGTGAATGAAAGAGCCATACGGGAAATCTATCTGAAGGGCTTTGAGATCTGCGTAAAGAAGGCACAACCTCATGCGCTTATGACATCCTATAATCTGATCAACGGCGAGCATACCTGCAGCAGCGTACCGCTGCTTAGACAGATCCTGCGGGACGAATGGGGCTTTAAGGGGATCGTTATGAGCGACTGGCGGGTGACTGCCAGTACCCGGAAGAATAACGGCAGGTATGCCTGCGCCTCCGCAGCCGGTTGCGTAAAAGCCGGGAACGATATCGTAATGCCCGGAGGCGATGAGGACAAACAGGACATCCTGTCCGCATTGAGCAATCCGGAGCATCCATATACCTTAACCCGGGCCGATCTGCTTGCCTGCGCGGAGCGCGTCTGCTGTATGTGCGCAAAACTGGCGCGGCATACCCTGACGCTGGGTTAAGAGCAGTATTCATGCAAAAGTATTTCGGAAAGGGCGTCATGATAGGGGACTGAACGGGTGACGCTAATGCAGAAAGCGTGTCATTGGCACGCTTTTTGTGTACGTGCGCCTGGCGGCGCACGTTTCTAACGGGTGAAAGTCCCGAATCCGCCCGGTGGTGGGAAGGATATAGCCGAAGGC
>CANQBX010000084.1 GCA_947589095.1 uncultured Lachnospiraceae bacterium | reverse complement strand
GATCCCTTGGTTTGGAGCCCAGCTATTTAGGAATAGACAAGAAATCAAACAGAGAATTAAAGAGAGCCAACCGTAAGATGAGCGAGTACGGCATGCAGCTTCGCGAGAAGCAGAAAGCCAAATTCATCTACGGCGTGCTGGAGAAGCCTTTCCGCAATTACTATGCGAAGGCGGAGCGTATGGAAGGTCAGGCAGGTGAGAACCTGATGATCCTTCTGGAGAGAAGACTGGACAGCGTCATCTTCCGTATGGGCTTTGCCCGCACCAGAAGAGAGGCGCGTCAGATCGTCGATCACAAGCAGCTTCTTGTCAACGGCAAGGGCGTGAATATTCCGTCCTATCTGGTGAAAGCCGGCGATGTGATCGAGGTGAAGGAGAAGTGCAAATCCTCCCAGAGATTTAAGGATGTTCTGGAAGTGACCGGCGGACGTATCGTTCCGGCCTGGCTCGATGTGGATGCAGAGAATCTGCGCGGCACCGTAAGCGCGCTGCCGACCAGAGAGGAGATCGACGTTCCGGTTAACGAGATGCTTATCGTCGAGTTGTACTCCAAATAATCCGTAGAGCATACCCAAAAAGGAGGGGCTAGAGTGTTCGAGTTTGAGAAACCAAATATCGAGATCGCAGAGATTTCTGATGACAGGAAATACGGAAGGTTCGTAGTAGAACCGCTCGAGAGAGGCTACGGCACCACACTTGGCAATTCTCTCCGGAGAATCATGCTTTCATCCTTGCCGGGTGCTGCGGTGAGTCAGGTGAAGATCGACGGCGTTCTTCATGAGTTCAGTTCCATCCCCGGCGTCAAGGAGGATGTGACCGAGATCATCATGAACGTGAAGAGTCTGTCCATCAAGAACAGCAGCGAAAGCAACGAAGTTAAGACAGCATACATTGAGTACGAGGGTGAAGGCGTCATTACCGGCGCTGACATCCAGGCAGACCCGGATATCGAGATCATCAATCCGGATCAGGTTATCGCCACATTAAGCGGCGGCGCCGACAGCAAGTTCTATATGGAGCTTACGATCACCAAGGGCCGCGGCTATGTGAGCGCTGACAAGAATAAGAAGGACGACCTTCCCATCGGAGTGATCGCCGTGGATTCCATCTATACCCCGGTAGAGCGCGTCAATATGTCGGTCGAGGATACCCGTGTGGGCCAGCAGACGGATTACGACAAGCTGACGCTGGAGGTCTGGACCAACGGTACGCTGGCGCCGGATGAGGCCGTCAGCCTGGCCGCCAAGGTCATGAGCGAGCATCTGAACCTGTTCATCGATCTGTCCGAGAACGCCAGGACCGCCGAGGTCATGGTGGAGAAGGAGGACAACGAGAAGGAGAAGGTTCTCGAGATGAACATCGACGAGCTGGAGCTGTCCGTGCGTTCTTACAACTGCTTAAAGCGCGCCGGCATCAATACCGTGGAGGAGCTGTGCAACCGCACCTCCGAGGATATGATGAAGGTCCGCAACCTTGGCCGGAAGTCCCTGGAGGAGGTTCTGTCCAAGTTAAAGGAGCTGGGACTTCAGCTGAATCCCGGCGACGAGTGATTCATTCGCTGAGTGAACACGGATACGCAGCCCGGTCCTTTAAGGACTGGGGTGTATGCCGGTTTCCGTAAGACCGAAGCCGCAGGGAGCCGGTAGAAGAATCATTATCAGGAAGACGCAGCGCAGGTAAGACCAAAGGGCACAGCGCCGCTCTCCAGAATCTATGGAGGAAGAAAGATATGGCAGGATATCGCAAGCTGGGCAAGACGTCCAGCCAGAGAAAAGCATTACTGAGGAACCAGGTGACCGCGCTTCTGTATCATGGGAAGATCGTTACCACCGAGGCCAGAGCCAAGGAGATCCGTAAGATCGCCGAGGGCCTGATCGCCAAGGCCGTCAAGGAGAAGGACAACTTCGAGACCGTGAAGGTGACCGCCAAGGTTCCGCGCAAGGATAAGGACGGCAAGAGAGTCAAGGAAGTCAAGGACGGTAAGAAAGTGACCGTTTATGACGAGGTCGAGAAGGAGATCAAGAAGGATCTGCCCTCCAGGCTGCATGCCAGAAGGCAGATACTGAAGGTTCTCTATCCGGTAACCGAGGTTCCCACGACTCCGGCCGGCCGCAAGAGGAACACGAAGGAAGCGGATATCGTCGCGAAGCTGTTCGATGAGGTCGCTCCCAAGTATGTCGGCCGCAACGGCGGCTATACCAGGATCGTCAAGATCGGCCAGCGCAAGGGCGACGGGGCGATGATGGTTCTGATCGAGCTTGTTTAATGTAAGGGAGGCTTCCTGCCTGTGCAGGAGGCCTTTTTCTTTTGAATTTTGTCTTATACCGCACGGAAGATGGATTTGTCTGCCTCTTTAGGAAAAAGGTATGAAAAAGAAAGAATATCTTAAGTTGACGGGATAGGAACATTTGTTTATAATAAATGGCAGAGCTGATACTATAACGATTGGGAGGAACGCAGATGAGAGCAGCGATGAAAGGCAGGCGGGCATTGGCGATCGTGCTGTCGTGCCTTATGGTACTGCTGATAGACCAGCCAGTACAGGCAGCGACGGCGAGGGCGCTGACCGGGGCCTCGATCCGGGTGGGAGTAACGATCAATCCGGGAGATACTCTGCCGGATATTACGATCCTGCAGGATGATACCACGAAGAGCCAGGATTATCCGTCCTATGTTGTCACTAATTCTGACAAGTACGCCGTCCGCTACGCAGAATGGGTAACGTCGGATGACCGGTATCTCAGCATCGGAGATCAGCCGCGGATGCGGGTTTATCTTGAGATTACCAATTCGGATTATGCTTTCCGCGGTTCGTACAGTTCGAGCAATATAACGATCCGGGGCGGCACGCTGGTCAGCGCCAGAAGGGCGTCCAATGACGAGCTGGAGGTCGTCATCACGCTGAATGGCATTAAGGGACAGTATTCCGCTCCGGTTAGTGCCGAGTGGCGAGACAGCGGCTACGGGAGGGCTGTCTGGAATCAGGATTATGATCTGTATGACGAATACATCAATTCTACGATTTCCGGTTACTATGATGTCTATCTGTACCGCGGCAATACGGTGGTGCATAAGGTAGAGGATTATCACGGAACATCGTATAATTTCTATCCGTATATGACCAGAAAGGGTACCTATTTCTTCCGTGTCCGTACGGTTCCTCACACGGAGCAGGAGAAGAAGTACGGCACCAAAAGCGAATGGCTGGATTCGGACGAGATCTATATCGATGAGGAGAATGTCTCTGACGGAAGCGGCCAGACAGGGATCGACAATGGCGTAGCGGCGGGTACGACGCAGACCGGCTGGATCCAGTCGAACGGCGTATGGTATTTCCGGTATCCCAACGGACAGTATCAGACAAACGGGTGGCTGCAGCTGAACGGAATATGGTATCTGTTTGATTCCGGCGGCCGGATGCTGACCGGCTGGCAGCAGTCGAACGGCGCATGGTATTATATGCAGACGAACGGAGCCATGCAGACGGGGTGGATCAAAGCAGGGGAAAAATGGTACTATCTGAATACAACCGCCGACGGCGTGGAAGGCGCCATGCACACAGGCTGGCTGACGTCCGGCGGTAAAAGGTATTATCTTGACAGCAGCGGCGCGATGATGGAGGGCTGGCAGGAGATCGATAAGAAGTTTTATTATTTCTATCCGGGGTACGGATACATGGCTACGAATACGACGATCGATACGTATTTTCCGGTAGGAGCGGACGGAGCGTGGGTTCATTAGGCCTGACGGCTGTAAGAGTGATCATGGAAGAAGGGGTGCAGTTTTATAACTGACCCCTTTTTTGGTTTTTATATTTATAGGTTGACGAACGGGGAGATTTAAACTAAAATTGAAAAAATGCGAGTGAAGCGGCAGGCCGGAGAGATAAAGGGCCCCGGATGGAGGAAATATGGGAATCATAAAAGCCAGCAGGCTGGTCTTTGATTATATACGCCGTGATGAGGAAGAGAATATAGAGGAAGTGGACCGGGCGATCGACGGTCTGGATGTTGATGTGGAGAAGGGAAGCTTTGTGGCGATCCTTGGGCACAACGGCTCCGGCAAATCAACGCTGGCCAAGCATATCAACGCGATTCTGGTGCCGACGGAGGGAACCGTCTGGGTATCGGATATGGACACAGCGGATGACAGCAAGGTGTGGGAGATCCGCAGGAAGGCCGGGATGGTGTTCCAGAACCCGGACAATCAGATCATCGGGAATGTGGTGGAGGAGGATGTCGGCTTCGGCCCGGAGAACATCGGCGTTCCTACCGACGACATATGGAAGCGGGTGGATGAGAGCCTGGAGGCGGTTGGTATGACCGCTTACCGGTACAAGTCGCCCAACAAGCTGTCGGGCGGCCAGAAGCAGCGTGTAGCGATCGCCGGCGTGATGGCTATGCGGCCGGAATGTATCGTGCTTGACGAGCCGACGGCGATGCTGGATCCCAACGGACGGAAAGAGGTCATCCGTACGGTGCGTGAGCTGAACCGGAAGGAAGGGATCACGGTGCTTATGATCACGCACTATATGGAGGAAGTTATCCACGCGGACCGGGTGATCGTGATGGATGAAGGCAAGATCGTGATGGACGGTACGCCGCGTGAAATATTTTCCAGAGTGGATGAGCTGAAGGGATACCGTCTGGATGTGCCGCAGGTAACGGAGCTGGCGTATGAACTGCGCAGGGGCGGTGCGGATATGCCGGAGGGGATTCTGTCTCTGGATGCGTTTGTGGAGAGCTTCATGGCAGCGCTGTCCGGCAGAAGAGCGGGAGACCGGGGCGTCCTTACGCCGGACGCGGGAGACCGGAACGCGGCGGCAGAGGAATGAAGCGCGGGCGGACGGATTATCCGTGAATACCGCGGAGAACGGCCGGATGGCGGGAAGCCTGGCAAAAAGGAGATACGGCAATATGGCGATACGTGTAGAGGATCTGACATTTATATACAACGAGGGCACGGCTCTGGAGCAGCGGGCGCTTGACGGGGTCAGCTTCGAGATCCCGGACGGTCAGTTCGTCGGACTGATCGGACACACCGGTTCCGGGAAATCCACGCTGATTCAGCATCTGAACGGTCTGGTGAAGCCTACCGGCGGGAAGATCTATTACAATGGCGAAGATATCTACAGCGAAGGATACAGCCTGAGGCAGCTGCGCAGCAAGGTGGGGCTGGTATTTCAGTACCCGGAGCATCAGCTGTTTGAGGTGGATGTGATCTCGGATGTGTGCTACGGACCGCGGAACCTGGGGCTTCCGGAAGACGAGGTCCGTCAAAGGGCCGAGGACGCGCTGCGGCTTGTCGGGATGAAGGAGAAGTACTGGGAACAGTCGCCGTTCGAACTGTCCGGGGGACAGAAGCGGAGAGTAGCCATTGCGGGAGTGCTGGCAATGAATCCGGAGGTGCTGATCCTGGATGAGCCGACGGCGGGACTGGACCCGAAGGGACGGGACGAGATCCTGGATCAGGTCGAAAAGCTTCATAATGCGCGGGGGATGACGATCATCCTGGTATCCCACAGTATGGAGGACATGGCCAGGTACGCGGAGAGGCTCCTGGTAATGAACCATGGCAAGAAGGCTTTTGACGGAACGCCCAGAGAAATATTCCGGCATTATAAGGAGCTGGAGCAGATGGGGCTTGCGGCGCCGCAGGTAACTTATGTGGTCCATGCGCTGCGGGAGCGGGGCGTGGATATCGATGAGGATATCACTACGGTGGAGGAGGCACGGGACGCGCTTCTGGAGGTGCTGCAAAGGGCGTAAGCCCGCGGCGTGAGAAAGGACAAACATGATAAGGGAGATAACAATTGGACAATATTATCCGGTGGACTCGGTACTGCACCGCATGGATCCGAGAACGAAGCTGTTCGGTACGATGGTATATATCGTGTCGCTGTTTCTGGCGGACAATGTGTGGGGATACGCGGTCGCCGCGCTGCTTCTGGCCGTGGTGATTAGGCTCTCCCGGGTGCCGGTTTCATTTATGGTCAGAGGCCTTAAAGCGATCCTGTTCCTGCTGCTGATCAGCGTCAGCTTTAATCTGTTTTTGACGGACGGCGAGGAAATATTCCGCGTCGGGTTCCTGCGGGTGACCTGGGAGGGCGTACGGATGGCAGCCTTTATGGCCGTGCGGCTGATCTTCCTGGTGATGGGGTCGTCGGTGATGACGCTCACTACCACGCCGAATCAGCTGACGGACGGACTGGAGAAGAGTCTGGGGTTTCTGAAGAAGGTGAGGGTACCGGTTCACGAGATGGCCATGATCATGTCCATAGCTTTGCGTTTTATACCGATCCTGGTGGAGGAAACGGATAAGATCATGAAAGCGCAGATGGCGCGGGGCGCTGATTTTGAGAGCGGCGGACTGATACAGAAGGCGAAGAGCATGGTGCCGCTTCTGGTGCCGCTGTTCATATCGGCATTCAGAAGGGCGACGGATCTGGCCATGGCGATGGAGGCCCGGTGCTACCACGGCGGCGAAGGCAGGACGAAAATGAAACCGCTCCGGTATGCGCGGAGGGATTACACGGCGTACGCGGTGTACGCCGTCTATCTGGGCGTTATCGTGCTGACCAAATTCGTGTGACAGCGGAACCGGCCGAAGGAAGCGGCAGGTCATAACAGAAGGGAGATATCTTTGAGACGGATCAAGCTGGTCCTGGCCTATGACGGGACGAATTACAGCGGGTGGCAGTTCCAGAAAAATGCGGAGACGATCGAAGAGGTGCTGAATAAGGCGCTTTCCCGGCTTATGGGGGAGGAGATCGCGGTGATCGGCGCCAGCCGGACGGATGCGGGAGTGCATGCCCTGGAAAATGTCGCCGTGTTTGATACGGAGAACCGGATGGCGGCGGATAAGCTCTGCCTTGCGCTAAACCAGTGGCTGCCGGAGGATATCCGGGCGCTGAGCTCGGAGGAGGTGCCCTTAAACTGGCACCCCAGGAAGCAGAACTGTACGAAGACGTATGAATACCGGATCCTGAACCGGAAGATCAATATGCCGACGGAACGGCTGTATTCCTATTTCTGCTATTTTCCGCTGGATGTGGAAAAAATGAAAAAGGGTGCCGCTTATCTGGTCGGAGAGCATGATTTTAAGAGCTTCTGCGCGCCCAGGGGACAGGCGGAAGAAACGGTCAGGACCATTTATAGCCTCTCTGTCGATAAGAAAGATGATATGATCACATTACGGGTCAGCGGCAGCGGATTCCTCTACAATATGGTGCGGATCATTGCCGGGACGCTGATCAAGGTGGGGATCGGAGTGTATCCGCCGGAGCATGTGGAGGAGATACTGGACGCCCGCGACCGGCGGGCAGCCGGGCCGACGGCGCCGGCGAAGGGACTTACGCTTGTCCGTATGGAATATGAACGGCAACTGCGGGAAAAGATAACCGGGGAGAATAAAGACTGGTCCTATGAGCTGGATCAGCGCGGGATCGGGACGTCCGGCAGGGCGTATCTGGTCATCCGGCGCTGTACGGACCGGGATTTTGACAGGCTGCTGCTGCGCGTGACGCATCAGGCTGTGCGCAATGGCGCGCGGGAGGTGTATGCGTGCGACCTGGAAGGCGCGGAGGACGGGCGCAGCCGGATCGAGCCGGAACGCGCCTACGGATACTATGTATTTCAGCGGGTCAAACCGGGAGAGGAGGAACGGGAAGAAGGCCGCGGGTGGTTCAGGACGACGGGGGCAGGATATCCGCGGGGAGAGAAAAGCGCAGAGGAGGAAGACGCGTAAAGCATAAGGAACTGGTTACAGACGACAACAACAGGGAGGCATAATGACAAGAACCAGGGATATGAGTATGAGAATCGTGATCGCGGAGGATGACGCGATCACCGGGCAGTGGATGAAGAAGAAAATTGAGGAGCAGGGAATGAACTGCCTGGTAGTGGGGGTATTTGAGGACGGCTTTCAGGCGCTTCAGTATATCCGGGAGCATAAGACGGATGTGGTATTTACGGATATCCGAATGCCGGTAATGGATGGCATGGAGCTTTTGAGCTGCCTGCGGGCCGAAGGGATATCGGCGTATAAGGTGATCTTCAGCGCGTATGACAGGTTTGACTGCGCGCGCTTTGCGATAAAGCTGGGCGCTAACGAGTTTGTACCGAAGTCGGAGCTGTCAGGCGGGAACCTGCGCCAGATCCTTCTGGAGGCGGAAGACTGGCTCGTTCACAGACGCCGGGATGAACGGAGAATGCCGGCCGGCGGCAGCGCGGAAGAAGATCCGGAAGAAGGGCTGGAGAATCGGCTCCGGCGCATGACGGAAGGGGAAACAGACGGTACGTTAAAGGCCTATGCAGCGGAACGAAAGACGGTTCCCGAAAGGCTTATATTTGCAAATCTGTATTTTGGAAAAGAAATCCCACGGGTGACCGTGATGGAATTTCTATCGTTATTTCTGGAGCAGGAAGGCCGTCTGGGCGACTGCTTTCAGAATGCTTCGCAGGAATTTTCCATGATTTACAGTCAAAAGAATAGCGAGCGCGCGATGAACGATCTGAATCGTCTGCAGTCGATCCTGCAGGCGCATCTTGGCGTACCGGTCTACCTCGGCGTCAGCGGGCCTGACGCCGGAAAAAGGAGCGGGACGGGAGTAACGGCGGATAAAAAGCGGCCGGACGATACGATCGCCGATATGTACCGGCGTGCCGCGGCGGCACGGGAGAACCGGCGCTTTTTCGGAATACCGGGCTGTATCCGCTACAGCCAGCTTCTGATCGGGGCGTCGTCGGAGGAGGACTGGAGGCAGGCGGCATTTGACCGAAACGGTCCGGCGGCTCTGCTGGAGGATTCAGCGGTTCCGGACTGCGGCGGGGACGCATCCCGCTGCGTGAATCTTGGCAGGGCGGCTGACCGGATCGCCGCGTTTTTAAGCGGACAGAGCTATCACTGCGCGCTGGAGGAGTTGCAGGCGTTTCTTACGGCAGTGAAGGACGCGGATACGTTTCATCCGGCCTACGTGCGCGCGCTAAGCAACCGTATCCTGAGCGCCTACCTTCAGGAGGTGCGGCGCTATCCGCTGAACGAGGAAGAAAAAAGGAATGTCAATGGCATTGAGCTGTGGCTTGGCTGGTCGGCTTCGGACCTGGAAGAGCTTGGCGGCGCGCTCTTTAAAGTGGCGGCGTTTCTGGACGATATTTTGCGGGAGAAGAACAGGGGAATGTCTTACGCGCCCGCGGTGCGCCAGGCGGTACAGTACATGAGGGAGAATTACGAACGAAAGCTTTCCCTTGATGAGGTAGCCGGTCAGGTGCATCTGAGCCGGGCGTATCTCTCCATGCTGTTTAAGAAGGAGACGGGCCAGAAATTCAGCGCTTACCTGCTGAGGATACGGCTGGAGGCGGCCCGCGGCCTTATGTCCGGCCGGGATTTAAGCATTCAGGAGATCGCGGACCGGACGGGATTTTTCGACGCTTCCCATCTAAGCCGCGCGTTTAAAGCATGGTACGGGTGTTCGCCGATGGAATACCGGAAGAAAAACGTATACAAATCGCAGTAACCGAATACAGGAGACCGGAAAAAGCGGGAAGGAACGGCCGGCGTTTCCGGAAAAAGGCCGCGGTCGCCGTAACAGAATGCAGGAATTGCGGAAACACAGCCATGGACTGTGCCCCTCTTTTCCGTTATAATCCTGTCATAGGATCGAGCACACCGATATCCAGTAAACTTCCGATACTGCATAGCGCCGGCGCCTGCCCGCCGTTTGCAGGGGCGGGAGGGCAGGCGGCCGGAGCGGAAAGCGCGTTATCTGAAGATGAACGATGGTTCGGACGCGGATCAGACGGAGAAGTACCCTACGGAGACAGGCTGCTGCCGCAGTATGCAGGCGTCCCCGCTCACATAAAATACTCTGGCTGACTATTCTGGGGAAGCCGGCCTGCGGCACAGCCCTTCCGGGGGAACGGCACCTGACAGGCGTCAGGGCCGGCTGTAAAGGCGCACCGTCCTCCGATCACGAGCGCAGCGCGATTCCGCCCGGAGGGCGGAGCGTTCGCCGGGGGCTCCGGCGCGCCGGATGCAGCGGAATCCGGGGCATCGGATCCGCAGCTGCAATTTTGCCATTCTGCCTCTCTCATAAGTACCACCGGTTATCGCGGACCCTGGTTTCCGGGGGAAAAACAGGGTCTGCGCTCTGATCGGTACGGTTGGTCTTTCGGGCGTCGTACCGGAGACCGGGAGAAGAACCCTCTTATCGGGAGCCGCCGGCCGGGAGGCCGGCGGCTCCCTCTTTCTGCGGAATTTCTGGAAAAATGGGTTGACACGCCCGGAAACGTGTTATATAATGTGTAAATGTGACGTTAGACGAAAATGCTTTAGCCAAAGCCCCGGATGAGGCATTTTGCGTATAGATGTTTGCGAAATCAGGTATCAGTGGAGTCATTACAGGAGGTCAACCGATGAAGAGTTTTATGGCTAGTCCGGCGACCATCGAGCGGAAGTGGTACGTCGTCGATGCGACCGGATATACATTAGGACGCCTGGCAGCGGAGGTTGCCAAGGTGCTGCGCGGCAAGAATAAACCGATTTACACACCGTTCATGGACTGCGGCGACTATGTGATCATTGTCAACGCCGCGAAGGTGAAGGTCACCGGCCGCAAGCTGGATCAGAAGATTTATTATCACCATTCCGAATATGTAGGCGGTATGAGAGAGACCACTCTGCGCGAGATGATGGCGAAGAAGCCGGAGCGCGTGGTCGAACTGGCGGTCAAGGGCATGCTTCCCAAGGGATCCTTAGGAGCCGACATGTACAGGAAACTGCATGTATACGCGGGCCCGGAGCACGAGCACGCGGCGCAGCAGCCGGAAGTACTGGAATTCAAGTTTTAAGGTCTGAAAGGAGGAGAATAGCATGGCCGTTACAAGATATTACGGAACAGGCAGAAGGAAGAAATCCATCGCAAGAGTATATTTGATGCCGGGTACCGGCAAGATCACGATCAATAAGAGAGACATCGACGAGTATCTGGGCCTTGAGACCCTGAAGCTGCTCGTTCGCCAGCCTCTGGTAGCTACGGACAACGTCGACAAGTTCGACGTTCTGGTCAATGTCCGCGGCGGCGGCTTCACCGGCCAGGCCGGCGCGATCCGCCACGGTATCTCCCGCGCTCTGCTCCAGGCAGACCCTGAGTATCGTCCGGTTCTCAAGCAGGCCGGATACCTCACCAGAGATCCGAGAATGAAAGAGCGTAAGAAATACGGCCTCAAAGCCGCACGTCGCGCTCCGCAGTTTTCAAAGAGATAAGGGTTATTGCGAATCAGGATATATGGAAAGAGTTCCAGGGATGCTTGCATACCTGGGGCTCTTTCCATATATCCTGATTCATAAGAAGACAAGAGATGACCGAGATGGAGCGAAGCGGAATCGAGGCCATCTCTTGGATTCGCAATAACCCGCAGCAGCGGGCCGCGAAATGCATAAAGCCCGGAAATACGCCATTTTCCGGGCTTTATCTTTGTCCCAAATTCTGAACCGGCTCGGAGCAATTAAATCCGAGCCGGTTTTTCATATATGATCTTGACTTTCTGATACATGGATGTATAATATAAATTAGATTATCATAAAATAATTTATTATAAGGAGACATGAGCATGAGATTTATTGGCCGAAAAGCGGAATTGGCAAAGCTGGACGCTGAATATGAGCGTGACGGCGGTTTCGTGGTCATCTATGGCCGGCGCAGAGTTGGCAAAACAACGCTGATCAAAGAGTTCCTGAAAAAGAAAACAGCCTTCTACTTCCTTGCAACGGAAGAGCTGGAATCTCAGAGCATGAAACGTCTGGCCGGCGTCATTGCACGTACAGCGAAAAGCCCATTTCTGCAGAAAGCGGCATTTTCGGATTGGCTGGATCTGTTCCAGGTGATCGCAGATTATAAACCGGAAGAAAAGAAAGTGCTGGTCATTGACGAGTTTCCGTACATGGTAAAAGCCAATCCGGCTTTCCCTTCTGTTTTGCAGAACGCTTGGGATGAAATCCTGAAAGACAGCAATGTGATGCTGATCCTGTCCGGTTCTCTGACCGGTATGATGCAGAAACACGCCCTGTCCTATGACAGTCCCCTGTATGGCCGAAGAACTTCACAGATGCGTCTGGCTCCGCTGTCATTTACGGAAATATATGCCGTTCAGAAAATGCCGTTTGAACAGGCTGTGGAACAGTACGCTGTAACGGGCGGTGTCCCCAAGTATCTGGAGTTTTTCGAGGATGGCCGGGGACTGGAAGAACAGCTCAAAGATGCGGTTTTGTCCAAAAGCGGGTTTTTGTATGAGGAACCAAACTTCCTGCTGAAAAGTGAATCTGTAACAGCAGTGAACTATTTCTCCATCATCAAGGCCATTGCAGACGGAAACCATAAGCTGGGCAAGATTGCCGGTGTGTTGGGGCAGGAAACTTCCGCTTTGACACCATATCTGTCTACACTTGGGGATTTGGGCTTCATCGAAAAGAAAACGCCGGTAACGGAAAAGAACCCGGAAAAATCCCGCAAGGGACTGTATTTCATCTCAGATAATTTCATTCGGTTCTGGTTCCGCTATGTTTATCCCTATAAGGGTGAACTGGAACTGGACAATATGCAGATTGTTTTGGATGAAATCAGCAAAGACTTTGCAGAGAAATTCGTGGCATTTGCTTATGAGGATATTTGCAAAAATATATTTGCAGATTTGTGCAGGAACGGGGAGATTTCTTTTATGCCGTCCCGTATCGGCTCTTACTGGCTGAACGATTTTGATGGAGATACAGAAATTGATGTAATGGCCGCAGACCATCAGAATAAGCGGATATTTGCAGGAGAATGTAAATACCATGCACAGCCGGTGGATGTGCCGGTGTATTTTGCGTTGAAAAAGAAGGTTGATGGTGTTGCTGAAATTCGCAAGGCATTTCCTGGGTATGATGTTATCTTCGGAGTGTTCAGTAAAAGCGGCTTTACGCAGCGCATGCTTGATACTGCAAAAGAAAACACCGGGCTGCTCCTGATCTGTGAGGATCACCTGGTGTAAGGGGCATGAAAACAGCAAAGTAATTATGGGTATTTATGCCAAAGTGAAGTATAATAAGCCAGAGCAGCTGCATAGCGTAGTCAATGAGGCCAATGGAAGTCCCCAAACTGTGGGTTTAAGAAGTGGCGGACAGCTCCCGAAATCCTCAGAAAATCCCGTAAGATCAAGGAAGGCTGGATGCGCAATAATCCGCAGCAGCGGGTTGTAGCCTACAAGATCGTACTCAATACGGATTTCCTGCCGCCGCTTGTCGCTGGACTTGTCCGGCGCTCCGATATAAATCGCTTTCACAAGCTTCCGCAGAGCGTATGGCGTCAATTCTTTTAGGTCAGCGTATTTGCGTTCCCGCTTGATAAACGGTTCCAAATCTTGGATCTGTCGTTCCTGTACTTCAATTTTCTGCTGTGATGTCTGCACTTCGGCTTTGAGCTGCTCCTGCTCATCTTCGTAGTTCCTGCTCATCATGGCGGACCGTTCGTCGCTCACCCGTCCGGCTGCATTATCTTCATAGATACGGATAAAAAGCCGGTCAAGTTCAATGATGCGTTGTAAAAACAAGTCCCAGTTGTTTTTACCCAAGTTTTCATGCCTTGTATACAAACAGAACTTTCGCTATAATAAAGCCAAGATCAAGGCCAAGATCAAAGCGAGGAGGTTCCATCATGGACAACAACCTGTTA
>CANQBX010000083.1 GCA_947589095.1 uncultured Lachnospiraceae bacterium | reverse complement strand
AAGTCGGCTGAACCCGGAGGCTGTGCGGCTAAGTCGGCTGGACCCGGCGGCTGCGCGGCTAAGTCGGCTGAACCCGGAGGCTGTGCGGCTAAGTCGGCTGGACCCGGCGGCTGCGCGGCTAAGTCGGCTGAACCCGGCGGCTGTGCGGCTAAGTCGGCTGGATCCGAAGGCTGTGCGGCCGAAGCGGAGGCATCGGATCGCGGGACGGCGGGCGCTGCGGTCAGCGGCGCCGTTATCGATACGATCAACCGCCTGGCCGGTGAGCGTCTGGCGGAGGGCCGCAGCGTCGGCATTCTCTGTACCGATGAGACGAAAGACCGTTATCCGGCGGGTATCGTCCGCAGCGTGGGGCTGCGGGCCAGCCAGGAGACCATTGCCCACAGCCTGTTCGCGGTGCTGCGGGAATTCGACGATCTGGGCGTGGAGTTCATTTATTCGGAAAGCTTCGCCCGCGACCATCTGGGCCAGGCGATCATGAACCGCCTGACCAAGGCTGCGGGGTATCATATAATTCAATGCGGGGATTCCGCCCGGCAGGCACAGGCGAGCGGGCCGGATGACGGCAGATCGTGATTATTATGACGGCCGGAAGGCCGGTATGAGCAGAATCAACCAAGCCAGAAGGAGGGAGAACAACATGGCAGAGAGCAGAAAACGAACGGATTACATTTCCTGGGACGAGTATTTCATGGGGGTGGCGGAACTGTCCGGCATGCGCTCCAAGGATCCGAACACCCAGGTTGGCTGCTGTATCGTCAGCGCCGGCAACAAGATCCTGTCTATGGGCTACAACGGACTTCCCATCGGCTGTTCCGACGATGAGTTTCCCTGGAACCGGGAAAATGCGGACGGTGATCCCTACAACGCCAAGTATGTTTATGTGGCCCACAGTGAGCTGAACGCGATCCTGAATTACCGGGGCGGCAGCCTGGAGGGCAGCAAGCTGTATGTGACGCTGTTCCCCTGCAATGAGTGCGCCAAGGCTATCATTCAGGCAGGGATCAAGACGGTCATCTACGCGGACGACAAGTACGCGGACAGTCCCGGCACCCGGGCGTCCAAGCGGATGTTCGACGCGGCGGGCGTCCGTTACTGCCCGTACAGCGCTACAGGGCGCGTGATGAAGATCCGGGTGTAGGGACGGAACGATGGAGAAATGCAGAACTGCGCCGGAACAATGCGTGCCGGAGAAGGCCGCGGACAGGAGCGAGGTCCCGAATTCCTACATAGCCATCGATCTGGAGACTACCGGACTGAACCCAAAGACGGACAGGATCATCGAGATCGCCGCGATTAAGGTGACCGATGGGCGGATCGCGGAGGAGAAGACTACATTTGTCAATCCGCACCGGCAGCTCGACGAGCGGATATGCGCTCTGACCGGCATCAGCGGCGCCATGCTCGTGGATGCGCCGGATATCGGCCGGGTCATCGGGGAATATGTGGAATTTGCGGATGGCCTGCCGCTTCTGGGGCATAATATCCTTTTCGATTACAGCTTCTTAAAACACGCGGCGGTAAACGCCGGCCTGGAATTCGAGAAGGAGGGGCTGGACACGCTGCGGCTATGCCGCGCATTCATGCCGAAGGAAATGTCCAAAAGCCTGGGAGCGGCGTGCGGATATTTTCAGGTGGAGCTTAAGAACGCCCACCGCGCTATGGGGGACGCCGGGGCGGCCCATGCGCTCTATCAGGCGGTTCGGGCGCGGTACGGAAACGCGGAAAGCGGGGACGCCGCGAAATTATTTCTTCCGCGTCCGCTGGTTTGCCGTGTGAAAAAGGAGCAGCCGGCTGCAAAAAGGCAAAAAGAAGTCTTGCGCGAATTGGCAAAATATCATAGAATAGACCTGACTGTGGATATTGACTACCTTTCCCGTAATGAAATTTCGAGACTGACGGATAAAATTATTGCACAGTATGGAAGAATAAGAAGAAACATTTGAGAAAGAATAAAGAGGTGAGGAACTGTGTTTGATTTCAATAATAAGAAGACGAAGAAGATCGTATCTTCGATCATCGTGATTCTGCTGGTTCTGGCCATGGTCGCTCCCATGGTGCTCGGGTCGCTGAATTTCTGACCGTACCGGAGTGCGGGCAGCGCGGGTGACGCTTTTCGCTGAATCCTGCGGCAGCCGCAAGGCGCGGACGCATCGGGAAGCGGCCGGAGGCGGGCGCAGGGGGGACAGGCGGACCGGCATATTGAGGAGAGATTATGCGGAAAGCCTGGAAATGTGCCGGATCTGCCGCGCTGCTGTGCGGCCTGATCCTGCTGGCGCCGCCGGAGAGCGGTGCAGCAGTCCCGCAGGGCCTGTCCGTGGGGGGACAGGACATAAGCGGCCTGGAGATCGAAGAAGCAGAGAAGCTGCTTCACGGGTATGTGGCCTCTATGGCGGGGCAGAAGGTGATAATCGACGTGGCCGGAAGCCGGGTAGAGACGGACGCGGCGGCGCTTGGGCTTACCTGGGCCAACGATCAGGCGGCAGCCGGTGCCGTCCGGGAGTATGAGACCGGCAATATGATCGAACGCTATGTGAAGCAGAAGGATCTGGAGATGTCGCCGGTGGATATAAAGCTTAAGCTGGAGATCCCATCCGCCGCTGCGAAGGAATATGTGGAATCGGCGTGCGCCGGATACGCCGTGGCCGCGGTCGACGCAGCCATTACCCGTGAGAACGGGAGTTTTGTCGTGACGCCGTCCCGGGATGGTACGGCGGTGGATGCGGAGGCGACCGGGGAAGCGCTCCGGGAGGCGGTTCTTAAGGCCGCGGAGACAGGGCTTAAGGAGCCGGTCACGGTCGCGGCCGTGATGAAGACGGTCGCGCCGGCGCGGACGACGGAGATGCTGTCCGCGATTCAGGACGTGCTTGGAACGTATTCGACGGATTTCTCGAGCAGCAGCAGGAGCCGGGCCGCGAATCTGCAGGTGGGCGCCGGCAAGATCAACGGAACCGTGCTGATGCCCGGCGAGACGCTGTCGGGCTACGCGTGCATGCAGCCTTTTACTACGGCCAACGGTTACGCCACCGCGGCGGCGTATGAGAACGGCCAGGTGGTGGACAGCGTGGGCGGCGGCGTGTGCCAGATCGCGACTACGTTGTACAATGCGGCTCTGCTGGCGGAACTGGATATTACCGAGAGGCAGAACCATTCGATGATCGTTACCTATGTGCCGCCGTCCAGGGACGCGGCCATTGCGGGAACCTATAAGGATATCAAGATCACGAATCCGTATGATACGCCGGTGTATGTGGAAGGAGGAACGTCCGGGCGGACGCTGACTTTCACGATTTACGGCCATGAGACCAGGCCTGCGAACCGTACGGTCGAATATATATCGGAGACGCTGGGAACCACGCCTCCGCCGGAGGCGGTGAGCCACTATGACAGCTCGCTGGCCCCGGGTGAGAAGGTGAAGGTGCAGGCGTCCCACACAGGCCGGAAGTCCCGTCTGTGGAAATGCGTCCGCGTGGACGGCGTGGAAGTGGAGCGGACTCTGCTCCACACGGATACCTATGAGGCGTCGCCGGCCGTCTACCGAGTGGGTCCGGCGTCGGCGGAGGCATCGGAGAGTATGCCGGGCGTAAAAGTGGAGGTCCCGGAGAGTACCGCGTCGCCGGAGACGGCAGAACCGCCGGAAAGTACCGCGTCGCCGGAGACGGCAGAACCGCCGGAAAGTACCGCGTCGCTGGAGACGGCAGGGCCGCCGGAGAGTACCGTGTCGCCGGAGACGGCAGAGCCGCCGGAGAGTACCGCGTCGCCGGAGATGGCAGAGCCGCCGGAGGCTGTCCGGACCGCGCCGGAAACGTGAGAAACGCCGGCAGCGGAAGGAAACGCCGATGTTTATGTATGAGCCGTCATGGCGCGGCTGAGGCTTGGAATATGAGACGTATAGAGAGAGAAAGCAGGGGAACCATGCGGCCCGGCCAGGATCTGGTCGCGGCCGGTTACGCCGGACTGGCGGGTTCCTGCCGGATCGCGGAGGAGCGGACGGAGGAATTGAAGCGGTGGTTTTCTGCATCCTATATAGAAGAACTGCGTAAAGGCGACTCTGTGACGGCGTGTGACGCGTATTGGACCGCCATTGGGGCGTCCGAATGGGAAGAAGCAGGGGAGGGCGGTATCTATACCGCCCTTTGGAATCTGTCCGGAGCCTATATGCTGGGATTCACCGTCGATCTGCGGAAGATCCCCGTGAAGCAGGGAACCATCGAGATCTGTGAACGCTATGGGCTGAATCCGTACCGGCTGCTGTCCGACGGATGCATCGTGCTGGCTGCGGATAACGGCGGAAGGCTTGTGGAGAGGCTGACGGCGGATGGCATCGCGGCGGCGGTCATTGGGTGTGTCCGCGGGGGTATTACCCGTGAGGTTACATATGGAGACGTGCGCGGATTCATGGAACGGCCGAGGGAGGATGAGCTTGCACGGCTGAGACGCGCGCCGGTCGGAGACGGAGTTAAGACAGAAAAGAGGAGGACATAAAACCATGAGAGAAAAGATTTTAGCGATCCTGGAGAAGAATGCCCGTATCGATTTAAAGGACCTGGCGGTCCTGCTGGGCGAGAGCGAAGCGGCTGTGGCCAACGCCATCGCCGATATGGAGAAGGAGCACATTATCTGCGGTTATCACACACTGATCAACTGGGACAATACCTCCGAGGAGAAGGTCATGGCCCTGATCGAGGTGAAGGTGACGCCCCAGCGCGGCATGGGCTTCGACAAGATCGCCGAGCGCATTTACCAGTACAATGAGGTGAACGCGGTCTATCTGATGTCCGGAGCCTATGATTTTACGGTATTTATCGAAGGAAAGACCATGAAGGAGGTGGCCCTGTTCGTCTCCAGCAAGCTGTCCACGCTGGATTCCGTCTTAAGCACCGCCACTCATTTTGTGTTAAAAAAGTACAAAGACCACGGCACCGCCCTGGTAGAAGAAGTCCAAGATGAAAGGATGCTGGTTACCCCATGAGAAATCCGCTTTCTGAGACGATCGTGCAGATCGAGCCTTCCGGCATCCGTAAATTTTTCGATATCGTCAGCGAGATGAAGGACGCTATCTCGCTCGGCGTGGGCGAGCCGGATTTTGACACGCCGTGGCATGTGCGGGAGGAGGGTATTTACTCCCTGGAGAAAGGCCGCACATTTTACACCGCCAACGCCGGCCTTAAAGAGCTGCGTCGGGAGATCGCGAACTACCTGTACAGGCGCTGCGACATGAGTTATCAGCCGGATTCGGAGATCCTGGTGACCGTGGGCGGCAGCGAGGCCATTGATATCGCCCTGCGGGCCATGCTGGATCCGGGCGACGAGGTACTGATCCCGCAGCCCTGCTTCGTATCCTATGTGCCCTGCACGATCCTGGCAGGCGGGACACCGGTGGCGATCGAGCTGGAGGAGAAGGATCAGTTTAAGCTGACGCCGGAGAAGCTTCTCGCGAAGATCACGGATAAGACCAAGATCCTGATCATGCCGTTTCCCAATAATCCGACCGGGGCGGTCATGCGCCGGGAGGAGCTGGAGAAGATCGCGCGGATCGTGATCGAGAAGGATCTGTTTGTGATCTCGGATGAAATCTATTGCGAGCTGACCTTCGGCGATAAGCGCCATGTGTCCATCGCGTCCCTGCCGGGGATGAAGGAGCGGACCGTTCTGATCAACGGATTCTCCAAATCCTACGCGATGACCGGGTGGCGGCTGGGTTACGCGGCCGCGCCGAAAGTGATCTTAAAACAGATGCTGAAGATCCATCAGTTTGCAATCATGTGCGCTCCGACGACCAGCCAGTACGCGGCTGTGGCGGCGCTGCGGGACGGCGACGCGGATGTGGAGATGATGCGGGAGTCCTACGACCAGAGACGCCGGTTCGTACTGAACGCGTTCCGGGAAATGGGCCTGGACTGCTTCGAGCCGGAGGGGGCCTTCTACGCGTTCCCCAGCATCAAACGGTTCGGCATGTCGTCGGATGAATTTGCCAACCGGTTCCTCCGGGAGGAGAAGGTAGCCGTAGTGCCGGGAAGCGCGTTCGGCGCCTGCGGCGACGGGTACCTGAGAGTATCTTACGCGTATTCGCTTAAGAGCCTGAAGGAAGCGCTGGGGCGGATGGCGAGATTTGTGGAGCGGCTGGATAAGGAGCAGGCGGCTGTCTGAGAGGGGACGCGCGCGGCGCCGTCTGCGGCCCGGAAAGGAAAATTCTGTGAATATCGTACTTCTTGAGCCGGAGATGCCGGCCAATACCGGCAACATCGGCCGTACCTGCGTCGCCACCGGCACGCGGCTCCATCTGATCCGGCCGCTGGGCTTTCAGCTGAACGAGCGGATGCTGAAGCGTGCCGGACTGGATTACTGGGATAAGCTGGATCTGACGGTCTACGACGATTACGAGGATTTTCTGGCCCGTCATCCGGGCGAGCGCATCTACATGGCGACGACGAAGGGGCGGAAGGTCTATACGGACGTTCATTACGATCCGGACGCCTGGATCCTATTCGGCAGGGAGAGCGCCGGGATCCCCGAGGAGATTCTTGTGGAGAATCAGGAGAACTGCGTGCGGATCCCCATGTGGGGCGACATCCGTTCTTTGAATCTGTCCAACTCCGTCGCCATCGTCCTTTACGAGGCCCTGCGGCAGAACGGTTTTGAGAAAATGACGCTGCAGGGGGAGCTGCACCGCCTGCGCTGGAAAGAGGATATGTAAATGCAAAGGCACCGTATGCGGACGAGCGCATAACGGTGCCTTTGCTGCCTGCGCAGCTATAGTTCCTTTAACAGGATCGCACGCCGCTTTCCGCCGTGCTTCAGCTTCTCTCCGATGATCCGGTACCCCTGCTTCATCGCGTTATTCATGCTGTATACGTTGTCCGGATGGATCGTGCCCATGAGGTAACGGAAGCCCATCGCCCGCAGATCCGCTTCGGCGGCCTGCATCAGGCGGTACTGGAGCTGATGGCCCCGGTATTTGGGAAGGACGGCTGCGGTGTCCATATGGGCGACGCCGGGAAGCGCTTCTTCCGGAAGACCGGCGTCGCGTCCCATATTCTCTTCGGAGGGGCCGGGAATCACGGCCAGGAAGACGCCGGCGGTATCGCCGGTTTCGGTTTCTATGGCTTTGTAGCCCAGGCCTTCGCCGGAGGTGAGCATGTGGTAGGTGTAGTCGGAATTATCCGCCAGGTACCAGTCTTTATTGTCCATGCCGCGCCAGACGCTCTGGATGATGTCGGCGAAAAGCCGGTAGTCTGCCGCGGTCGCGCGTTCGATTCGAAAATCCATAATGTGTGGCCTCCCTTTCCTGCTTATATGAGCATATCAGAAAATTAATAAGATAGGTAGTAGTATATTATAAATTTTTGTGGTAGACTAGAGAAAATGGAAAAGAAAACGGGTTTTTCTTTTCCGGAACGCATAAGGAGGATACTCACAATGAAAAAATATGTATGTTTGGTATGCGGCTATGTGTATGATCCGGAGGAGGGTGATCCGGATAACGGAATCGAGCCCGGGACCGAATTCAATGATCTGCCGGACGACTGGGTCTGCCCGATGTGCTATGTGGGCAAGGATCAGTTTGAAGAAGAGTAAACGGTAACAGAAAGCCGGAGAAGCGATTCTCCGGCTTTTTGATAATATGGCGTTTCTGCATATGGCGTTTCTGCCGCGGTGGCGGAACACATTCGCGCTGTACCGGCCCGGACTATTCCGCGTATTTCAGATCCGGATCAGGTTATATTCGATCTGGTTGGCCGTCAGCATCTGCGCCTCGCGCTGGTGGCAGGTGAAAATGATCAGCTGGCCGCCGTAGGATCGGGACAGCCATTTCAGCGCGCTCTTTAAGCGCTCGTCGTCGTAGAGGACGAAGCTGTCGTCGAAGATCAGAGGCATGTCTTCCTTGTCGCCCTGGATCAGTTTGGCCGCTGCCAGCCGCAGAGCCAGATAGATCTGGTCCATGGTGCCGCTGGACACCTGCTCGATGGGAACCAGCTTCGTAGGAGTATTCATGAAGGCGTTCAGGTTCTCGTCGATGCTCATGCTGGAATAAATGCCGCCGGTAATTCCGGATATCAGATCGGAGGCCGTCTTATTCAGATACAGGCCGAAGGAATCCCGGATAGACATGGACAGGTCGTTTAAGGTCTCCTGAGCCAGATCGATGGCGGCCAGCTCCTCGGAGACGCGCGCATTTTCCGCCAGCGTGTGCTTTAGCGATTCCAGCTGATTCTTGTAATTTCCCAGAAGCTCCAGCTTCTTTTCCAGCTCCCATTGAAGCTTCTGCTGTTTCTCGATGGCGTCGCTGCAGTCGCTCTGCTTCGAGTTTAGGGAAGCGATCTCATTCGAAAGCGTAGTCACGGCGGCTTCGGACTGTTCGGTAGCAGTGGTAAGACGCTTAAATTCCGCCATTCTGGAACGGAAGGATTCAAGAGCCTGATCCGACAGATCGGAGTCGCCGATATGCCGGTGGAAGGTCTCCTGCAGCGCCTGGCTGCTGAGAAGCAGTTCCCGGTTAAGCCGCCTGGCCTGCAGCAGGAGAGCGGTTCCCGCTCCGCAGCAGAGGATCGAGGCGATCCCGGCACCGGCCGCCATGGCAATGAGGGAGGACAGGTTCACATTCTGCAGGATGGCGATGCTGCTGCCCATAACGGCCAGGCCGATGGCGCCGGCCGCCAGAAGTACGGCCAGCGCGAAGAATACTACGGTCATCACCTTCCGCGGCCGCTTCTCTGTGGCGGCCTTTACCTCCCGGTAGTCCCGGAAAATGGTTTCCGTCTGGTTTTCATACTGCTCGATAGAATCCAGACCCTTGAAATGATTCTCCTCCAGAAGCTGGCGCCCTCTGGCCGCTTTCTGGATCATTTCCTCCTTCTCCGCCTGCTTCTTCCCGATCTCCGCCCGTGTGTCCAGTTTAAGCTTCGTAAATTCCGGAAGCCGGTTTTCGTATTCCGGAGCGGAGATATCCTTCTCGATGGCCTTGATCTCGCCCAGAAGCGTGGTATAGGACCGCGCTGCCTCCGGGATCAGCCGGCTCTCCGTTTCCTTCTTCTGCGCCTTCAGGAACGCGGAAGCCTTCGTGATATTTAAGGCCATATTGCCAGAGGTGTTCATGTTGGCTATGTAGTTCTTCAGTTCCGAGACCATGCCTCCGTCGGTGGCGCTTTTCAGCTGGCCGATGCTGATGGTGTTCGTGTAGGCCGTCTCGCTTAAGCCGCCCAGCAGCTCGTTCATGAAGGCGTCGGTGGCCTCCATCTCCCGGCCCAGCGTCTCGTCGATGATATGGAGCTCCTTCTTATCCTTGCGAAAGCTCCGTTCGATGCGGTAGATGTGTCCTTCATGTTCCAGCCGCAGGGCGCCTTCGTAGGTGCCGCTGTTTTCCCAGGGCTCGTACTGACTGTATAAGTCCTTTCTGGCGGCCTTGCCCCGCTGGGGCTTTAAGCCGAAGAGCATGCAGCGGATGAAGGTGTGGATCGTGGATTTACCGGCCTCATTCTTGCCGTAGACCACATTGATACCGTCTGTAAATGAGATGCTGCGGTCGTGGAATTTCCCAAAGCCTTTTATCTGAAGTTCCAGGAATTTCATGGATTAGCTCCTTTCGTCCGTAGTACGTAAGAGCGCGTTGATCCCGTAATACAGCGCTTTCTTTTCCACCGGGCTCGGATCCGGCTTGTCGAAGGCGCGGATATAGAAGCCGATCATATCGCTGGGATGCTCGGCAAACAGGGCGCTGAAATCATACTGCGGCTCCGACTCGTCGGTGATCTCCACGATCCGGAATCTGGAAATGAGATTCTCGAAATCAAATTCGATATCCGGATCCCGCATGCCGCGGATGCGGAAACGGTAGAGGTGCTGGGGACCGCGCTTCCGGATCTCCTGCGTGATCTTGAGCTCCAGTTCCGCGTTCGTCGTGCGGGGCGTGATATTGACGATCAGGGGAACGTACTGGGCGCGGCAGAGCCGGACAAACTCCAGCGAATCCACCTGGCGCGTTACCGGATTGATACTGCCGAGAAACACGCCGTGGGGACCGGTCTCCGTCTGGTCTAACGGCTCCGGGGAGCCGGGAAAAGCGGCCTTGTTCTCCGCGACGATCTCCGGCTTATGGATATGGCCCAGGGCGATATAGGAGTAGTTGGACGCGGCGAGGGCGCCTTTATCGAAAGGCAGGTGGGCCGCGTCGCCGCCGTGAAGCATCAGGATATGGATACGGCCGTCAAATGGTACGTTCAGCCTGTCCGCGGGCAGGCTGTCGCGGATCTCCGCCGAGTGATAGCTGAAGCCGTGAACTTCCGTGTTGCAGTCCGCGAAGAAAACGCTTTCCATCTCGGCGCCCATCAGGTAAGTGACGTTGGGCGCCCAGTTAAAGCTCAGAACCGCCGAGTTGGTTCGGATCCGGTCATGGTTCCCGGCGATCAGAACCACATGAACGGAAGGGATCGTCGAGAAGAGATAATTGATCTCCTTCAGATCCTTAAGAAGGGGCTGGCGGTGAAACAGATCGCCGGATAGGAACAGGAAATCGACCTCCCGCGTCCGCGCCAGGTCGATGATCTGCGCAAATGTGTCTTTGACAGCCTGTGTCCGCTCTTTGCACCAGGGACGGTCGCCGTCCGGCGCCATGCCCCAGTGGATATCGGCGGTGTGAAGGAATTTCATGGGTTATCAGCCTCCCAGTCTTGTGTGTGCGGGATCCGCAGTGCGCGGCTCAAAAGCCTGCGGCTTTTTCGCGCGAGGGCATTCGCCCTATGAAAGATGACACAGAAGCATCTGCTTACGTGCAAGCACGACGCAGATGTTTCTGCGCCATCTTTCGCACTGCTCGTTACAAGTCGCAGTTTTTGACTGTCCTCGGGAAGGGGATGACGTCGCGGATGTTGCCCATGCCGGTCAGGTACATGACGCAGCGCTCGAAGCCCAGTCCGAAGCCTGCGTGGCGGGTGGATCCGTATTTTCTCAGGTCCAGATAGAACTGGTAATCTTCTTCCTTAAGGCCCAGCTCCCGCATCCGCTTAAGCAGCTTATCGTAGTCGTCCTCACGCTGACTGCCGCCGATGATCTCGCCGATGCCCGGCACCAGGCAGTCCATGGCCGCCACGGTCTTATCGTCGTCGTTCATCTTCATGTAGAAGGCCTTGATCTCCTTCGGATAGTCGGTGACGAACACGGGACGCTTAAAGACCTGCTCGGTCAGATAGCGCTCGTGCTCCGTCTGCAGATCGCAGCCCCAGAATACCTTATAGTCGAAGTTATCGTTATTCTTCTCCAGAAGCTGGATCGCCTCGGTGTAGGTCACATGGCCGAACTCGGAGTTCACCACGCTGTGAAGCCGTTCCAGCAGGCCTTTGTCGACGAATTGGTTGAAGAACTTCATCTCCTCCGGCGCGTTCTCCAGAACATAGTTGATGATATATTTGAGCATACTTTCCGCCAGCGCCATATTATCCTTCAGATCGGCGAAAGCGATCTCCGGCTCGATCATCCAGAATTCCGCCGCGTGACGCGTTGTGTTGGAATTCTCCGCGCGGAAGGTGGGGCCGAAGGTATAGATATTGCGGAAGGCCATGGCGTAGGTCTCGCCGTTTAACTGTCCGCTGACGGTCAGGCTGGTATGTTTCCCGAAGAAATCCTGCGTATAATCTACGGCTCCGTCCGCGGTCCGGGGGAGGTTGTCCGGGTCGAGCGTCGTTACCTGGAACATCTCGCCCGCGCCCTCGCAGTCGCTGGCCGTAATGAGCGGCGTGTGTACATAGACGAAATCCCGCTCCTGGAAGAACCTATGGATCGCGTAGGCGATCAGCGACCGGACGCGGAACACGGCCTGGAACGTATTCGTCCGGGGACGCAGATGGGAAATGGTTCGCAGATATTCGAAGCTGTGCCTCTTCTTCTGCAGCGGATAATCCGGCGCGGAGGTTCCTTCGACGACGATCTCCCCAGCCTGGATCTCAAACGGCTGCTTCGCCTCCGGCGTCGCCACCAGGGTGCCGGTCACGATGATGGCCGCGCCCACGTTCAGTCTGCGGATATCTTCGAAATTCTCCATGGTGTCATGGAATACCACCTGCAGGGTCTCAAAATATGAGCCGTCGCTGACGACGATGAACCCGAACGCCTTCGAGTCGCGGATACTGCGCACCCAGCCGCCGATCGTGACCTCCCTGTCGAAATAGTTCTCCCGGTTGCGGTATAGTTCTCTTACTGTGATCATATCCATAAATGTGCTCCTTTGCCTGTGATGGCCTGCCTGTCTGCGGGCATAGAATCATAAATTCTATTATACTGTATTTCCCATGGGGATTCAAGGGCTAACTTTGGATGGAGGCTGAATGCCGGAGGAAAAGAGAAAGGCCGGCAAAAATAGCAAAATGATAGATAAAAAGTGGAATCATGCATGGTTTGAGAAGAAAAATCTTTATTATTTTATTCACTATTCAAAAATTATGTGGTATACTGTTTGTATATACGGTGAATCATGCCTTTTTGTGCGTGTGCGGCTGGCGACAGCGGGACGGCGGTCTCTCTTCGTGCGCGCGCAGAATCAGGAATGGTTAATCTTAAGAAACAGCAAGAAGGTGAGTATTCATTGGTTAAGAAAGAGATGATCGCAATGCTGCTGGCCGGCGGCCAGGGGAGCCGTCTGGGCGTCCTTACCCAGAAGGTGGCCAAGCCCGCAGTGTCATTTGGGGGGAAATACCGTATCATCGACTTCCCGCTCAGCAACTGTATCAATTCCGGCGTGGATACGGTAGGCGTGCTGACCCAGTATCAGCCGCTGCGGCTGAATTCCCACATCGGAATCGGGATCCCGTGGGATCTGGACCGGAATGTGGGCGGCGTCACGATCCTTCCGCCGTATGAGAAGAGCATGGGCAGCGACTGGTACACCGGAACGGCCAATGCCATTTTCCAGAACCTGGAATATATGGAGAGCTACAATCCGGAGTATGTGCTGATCCTCTCCGGCGACCACATTTATAAGATGGATTATGAGGTCATGCTCAATTACCATAAGGCCAATAACGCGGACGTGACCATCGCGGCCATGCCCGTACCTCTGGAGGAGGCCAGCCGGTTCGGAATCCTGATCACGGACGACACGAACCGGATCGTGGATTTCGAGGAGAAGCCGAAAAATCCCAGAAGCAACCTGGCTTCCATGGGCATTTATATCTTCACCTGGGAGGTTCTGAGGGAGGCGCTGATCGCGCTGCGGGATGTGCCGGGCTGCGATTTCGGAAAGCATATTATCCCTTACTGCCATGGGAAGGGGCAGCGGATCTTTGCCTATGAGTACAACGGCTACTGGAAGGATGTGGGCACCCTGAGCTCCTACTGGGAAGCCAATATGGAACTGATCGACATTATTCCGGAGTTCAATCTCTACGAGGAATACTGGAAGATCTACACCAAGAGCGATATCATTCCGCCTCAGTTCATCGCGGATACGGCCCGCGTGGAGCGCAGCATCATCGGCGAGGGAACCGAGGTCTACGGCGAGGTCCGCAACTCCGTCGTCGGAGCCGGCGTTATGATCGGAGCCGGCGCGGTGGTGAGGGATTCCATCATCATGCGGGGAGCGGTTATCGGGGAAGGAGCCGTCATCGACAAGGCCATCGTGGCCGAGGATGTGCGTGTGGGAAGCCGCGCGCAGATCGGCGTCGGACAGTATGCCCCCAGTACATATGATCCCAAGGTCTACCAGTCGGATCTGGCCACGATCGGGGAACGCAGCGTGATCCCGGCCGGCGTGAGGATCGGACGGAATACAGCCGTCTCCGGCGAGACCGTACCGGAAGATTATCCGGACGGCGAGCTGAAGAGCGGTCAGTCCATTATGAAGGCAGGTGGTCTGCGATGAGGGCGATCGGAATTGTGCTGGCAGGCGGAAACAACAAGCGGATGCGGGAGCTGTCCAATAAGCGGGCGATCGCGGCGATGCCTGTTGCCGGAAGCTACAGGAGTGTGGATTTCGTATTGAGCAATATGTCGAACTCCCATATCTCCAGGGTGGCGGTGTTCACGCAGTTTAATTCCCGTTCCCTGAACGAGCACCTGAATTCTTCCAAATGGTGGGATTTCGGGCGCAAGCAGGGAGGACTCTATTTGTTCACCCCGACCATTACCACGGAGCATAACGACTGGTACCGGGGAACGGCGGACGCGCTTTACCAGAACCTGGATTTCCTGAAGAACAGCCATGAGCCCTATGTGGTCATGGCGGCCGGGGACGGCATTTACAAGCTGGATTATAATAAAGTGCTGGAGTACCATGTGGAGAAGAAGGCGGATATCACCATTGTCTGCAAGAAGATGCCGGTCGGCGAGGATGTGACCCGATTCGGCGTGATGCGGGTGGCGGACGACGGAAGGATCCTGGATTTCCAGGAGAAGCCCATGGTGGCCGATTCCAACACGGTTTCCTGCGGCATCTATGTGATCCGGCGGCGCCAGCTGATCGAGCTGATCGAGCGGGCCGCCCAGGAAGACCGGTTCGATTTTGTCAAGGATATTCTGGTCCGCTATAAGAATGTGAAGCGGATCTATGCGTATGAGCTGGATTCCTACTGGAGCAATATTGCTTCCGTAGAGTCCTATTACAAGACTAATATGGATTTCCTGAAGCCGGAGGTGAGGAATTATTTCTTCCGGGAATATCCGGAGATATACTCGAAGGTTGGGGACATGCCGCCTGCCAAGTATAATCCCGGCGCGGTAGTCCGTAACAGCCTGGTATCCAGCGGCAGTATTATCAATGGCCTTGTGGAGAATTCCATTCTGTTCAGGCAGGCGTACATCGGTAATAACTGCGTGATTAAGAATTCCATCATTCTCAATGATGTATATATTGGAGACAATTCAGTGATTGAGAATTGTATCGTAGAAAGCCGTGACACGATACGAGCCAACACGACGTATATCGGTTCGCCGGGCGATGTGAAAATCGTCGTCGAGCAGAATGCCCGGTACACGCTGTAGGCGATGGAAGGGAGCGTACGCCTTGCTTCGCTCCACCCGTGCCGTACTTTAAGCGCAGGCTGGAATTCAGATGAAGATAGAGAGGAGTACAGTATGCAGATCACAGACGTAAGGGTCAGGAAAATCGACAAGGAAGGGAAGATGAAAGCGATCGTTTCCATAACCCTTGATAACGAGTTTGTCATTCATGACATAAAGGTTATCGAAGGGGAACGCGGACTCTTCATCGCGATGCCCAGCCGCAAGACGGCCGAAGGCGAATACCGCGATATCGCTCATCCGATCAATTCCGAGACCAGGGATATGATTCAGCGTGTGATTCTGGATAGGTATGAGACTACAGAGGCAGGCAGCGACGGTATATTCGGAAGCACAG
>CANQBX010000082.1 GCA_947589095.1 uncultured Lachnospiraceae bacterium | reverse complement strand
GCGCAGCCCGCGATCTCATCCGTGGTCTCCGCCCGCGCGCTCTTGGTGGACAGCGCCGCCAGAAACGCCGCGTTCTGGGTGGGGGTGGTCTCGCCGCTCATGATCTCATTCATCACGGCGTAGGCCTCGTCGTAGGTTAGATCCTGCTTGTTCACAATCTCTACAATCGCTTCTTTAATCATGGTGTTTTGTCTCCTTTTCTATTCTTATAAAAATATTTATTTACACTTCTTCTTATCCTGAATACGAATGACTGTTCAGAAATTGGCCGTCTACCCGCTGTACCGGATGAAATTCTCCAGCATCCGCTTCCCGTCCGGCGTCATGATGGATTCCGGGTGGAACTGCACGCCGAAGATCGGATACTCTCTGTGCTGCACGGCCATCACTTCTCCGCCTGCCGCATTCCCGCAATCCTGCTTCGTCTGGCCGCCATCCGCCGCCCCCTGACACTCCGGCACCGTCACCGCCGTCACCTTCAGGCAGTCCGGCATCGTCGCCGGGTCCGCCGCCAGCGAATGGTATCGGGCCACCGGCGCCGTCTCCGGGCAGCCGGCAAACAACGGGCACTCCGGATCAAACCGCACCTCCGACTGCTTCCCGTGCATCAGCTTCCGCGCGTAAGTGATCGTCGCGCCAAACGCCGCGCAGATGGCCTGGTGCCCCAGGCAGACACCCAGGATCGGAATCTCCTTCCCCAACTCCGCCGCCACCCGGCAGATCACGCCGGCATCCTCCGGACGCCCCGGCCCCGGCGACAGAATGATGCGGTCCGGAGCCATTTTCCGGATCTCCTCCACCGTCAGCTCATCGTTCCGGATCACCCGGATGTCCGGCTCGATCTCGCCGATCAGCTGATACAGATTGTAGGAAAAACTGTCGTAATTATCAATTAAGAGAATCATAATTTGTAGTCCGTTTTCCTTTCCGCTGCCGCCTGCGGTCCCACAACATAACAGCCATATGGCGGCAACCAATTTATTCTATCGCACTTCTTCCGCAATGCCGACAGCTTACCGCCGGTTTCGCACATTCTACAGTCCTCATCTCTGGAAACCGCTCCGCACGGCTTGCGTCTTTACCCGCGCCAGACTTCACTCCACGTCCGTCTCCAGCGCCTTCACCACGGCCTTCGCCTTGTTGATGCATTCCTCAAACTCCTTCTCCGGCACCGAGTCGGCCACGATTCCCGCGCCGCTGCGCACGAACACCTTGCCGTTCTTCTTGTAGGCGATGCGGATCGCGATGCAGGTGTCCATATTGCCGGTAAAATCAATATAGCCGATAGCCCCGCCGTAGATGCCCCGCTTATTGTTCTCCAGCTCCCCGATCAGCTGGCAGGCCCGGATCTTCGGCGCCCCGGAGAGCGTCCCCGCCGGCAGCACCGCGCTGACGGCGTCCAGAGCGTCGCAATCCTCGCGGATCTCTCCCCGCACCGTGGAACCGATGTGCATGACGTGGGAATACCGCTCAATGGAATGGAACTTCTCCACCTTCACGGTCCCGAACCGGCTGATCCGGCCCAGGTCATTTCTCCCAAGATCCACCAGCATATTGTGCTCCGCCAGCTCCTTCTCGTCCGCCAGAAGCTCCCGCTCCAGCGCCCGATCCTCTTCCTCCGTCTTCCCGCGGGGCCTGGTTCCCGCCAGCGGGAACGTGTGCAGCACGCCGTCCTCCAGCTTCACCAGCGTCTCCGGCGACGCCCCCGCCACCTCCACGTCCGTCCCGGAAAAATAGAACATATACGGCGACGGATTCAGCGTCCGCAGCACCCGGTACGTATTTAAGAGGCTCCCCTCAAAGGGGGCGCTCAGCCGGTTGGACAGTACGATCTGGAAAATGTCTCCCTCCCGGATATAATGCTTCGCCTTTTCCACCATTTCACAGTAGGCCGCCCTGTCGAACAGCGGCGTGACCTCCCCCAGAAGGCGGCCGCCCGGCTCCTGCTTCTTCTCGCCGTTCTTCAAAAGCTCGCACAGCTGCCGAAGCTCCATCACGGCTTTATTGTAGCCGGTCTCCGGCTCCGCCAGCGGCATATTCACGATGAGGATCAGCTTCTGACGGAAATTGTCGAAGGCGATGACCTTGTCGAAGAGCATCAGATCCACATCGCGGAACGCCTCCTCGTCCGGCACCTTCATCCGCACCGTCGGCTCGCTGTAGCCCAGATAATCATAGGAGAAATATCCCACCAGCCCGCCGGTAAACGACGGCAGATAGGAAAACCGGGGGCTTTTGTAGTCCGCCAGGATCTGCCGCAGGAAGGCGGACGGATCATCGGTATGGAACCGGATATTGCCGGCCTTCATCTCGCCGTCCATGCAGGTGATCTCCAGCTTCGGATCGAAGCCCAGAAATGTATAGCGGCCCCATTTCTCCTTCTCCTCCACTGACTCCAGCATATAGCAGTGGGTGGATACGTTTTTCAGGATCCGCAGCGCCTCGATGGGCGTGCAGATGTCCGACAGGATCTCGCAGCTGACCGGGACTACCTTGTACACGCCCGATGCCGCGATCTCGCGAACCTCCTGTAAGGATGGGGAAATGTTCATGTTCGACTGCCTCCTTTTCTTACGTTCTATAGGGGAGTTTTTCGCTTCTTCCGCGACAGCACCTCGAAAACGCTTCGCGTTTTCTCGGTCGCGGGCATTGTTCCAATGCCCGCTCTGCCGTGAGCTGATGCCCGCTGGTTTCCGCAAGCGGAGCCCGCGGACCTCGGCTCACGGCGCTGTCGCTGTAATAATTTGCCTTCGCGCAAAAAAGTCCCTGACAGAACGACTCTCATTCTGTCAGGGACGAATATTCTTATCCGCGGTGCCACCCTGAATTCACGGTTCTGAACCGTGCGCTTAGCGGGATACCCTCATATCCCCGGCAACTGACGTATGCCTCACGTTGCAGAATACTCTGCGCCCTGCGGCGCATTTGACTGCACCCTCCGCGGTCCATTTGACGGGTTGTTTCTCACCTGACTCTCAGCAACGCAGGCTCTCTGTAAAGGCATCGCCGCCGTTATCTCCGCTTCAACGGTTTGGCTTATTAAATTATTTATGATGATAGCACAGCTTTTTCGGGTTGTCAATCCTAAAAATAAAAATAGATATTCTCAGTATCTCGCATGGCTCAGAGCAGGCGGGCAGAATAGCAGGCAGAAGATTTTATTCTCACGTTGAAAGCTTCCCTAAACTATGGTATGATACGAATGGGAACAATCATGTCACTGCAAGGTGTTGGCCTTCCATCCTACATAGATGGGAGGTGGTGCGGATGAGATTCGATTTTAAAGACCTGATGGCCTTCGGAATGTTCATTCTCGCATTACTGACCCTTATCGTTTTGATAAGCCAGTAACGTTTTTCATATAGAAAAACCACCCTTGTATACTTTGGACTGTAGCGAGGGTGGAATTTCTGTTCTCAATATAGGCCAACCTCTTGTAGAGGTGGTTGTTCCTTTTCTTATTATATGCCTCTATCTGAAAATTTTCAATAACTTTTTACAAAAATTCTCCTTATTCTCCTTATCAGACTTAACATTATTATACTCCCTTTTCAAGAAAATGTGTTCTTACTGTCAGCCACCGGCTGGCTATGTATACTCATACATTTCGTACAGATACCTGTCATTTTGAATTTCCTGAAACATCATTTACAGCTCTAAATGGTCTGTGCAAAGATAAAAATGAGCAAGACGCCGCACAGAATAAGGATGGCGCATTTTAGCAGAGCGCCGAGTCCGAGGGAACAGTCTCTGACAGAGTATTTCCATGGACGATTAACATTATAGTGTATAATGACCTCAGAGCCAGTTGCCCAGTTCCTTGTGTAAGGATAATGCGCCTTCCAGCGTTTACCATTTGTTTCCCACTCTAAAACCGGATAGACCTCTTTCCCTTTGTGCATCCAATAAGAGAGAGATAAAATATAAGGATAATTGGCATTCCTGTCTTGCGTTGAGAGAACCGGGGAATAGCCGTTGTGACCTTCCTCCTGTTCCACCAACCTTCTGGAGCGAGAGATGGAAAAAGGTTCATTCCCAACGATGTGAGCTGTAGAATTGCCTTTATAGAAGAAGAACTGAATCACATCAATCACTTCTGTGGCACATTCTATAATTAAAAGAAGCGCAACTAATGCAATAAGAGATAGCAATAAAACTTCCTTAGTCATAATGGTCTCCTTTCAAAAAATGTATTTTCTTCCCATGTCTTTTATTACTGTATACTAAGTATATCATATTGATAAATAAACTACAATATTGATTATCCTTAATGCGGTCTCAAAGCGCCTGGTATATTTTCTCAATATCGTATTCCGGTGCAGCGGCCAACGCGAGAGAACAGATTTGTTCGATAATATCCTGATCCTCATCCAGAAGTTCAGCGATATTCGCGGGATCATATCCTTTTTGCAAGAGATAGCAGACGCTTCGGATCAGACGCTTTCTGTCGCCTTCCTGATATACTGTCCGCATATGTTGCTCTTCGTCATATTCTTCCAGAATCACACTTGTCACCTCCGCTCTGTGTCTGGTGAGAAACTCCGTCAGGATATTCCCGGCAATACATTCATCGATAGCGCCCCCCACTGCCGCTGCCCGCGTCAGGCCTTTCCTCAAACGCCGACGGATCGCATTAAACCTGCCTGTTTTTCTGCCGGTATTCCGAAGGGGTAACGCCGAATTCTTTTTGGAAGATCTGATAAAAAAAGCTTCGGTTTGACAAATCCAGCTGTTCCATGATCTTTGAGACACTCAGGTCTGTATCGACCAGCAGCCTCTGCGCTTCCTGCAGCATGACAGACTGACGGTACTGCGAGAAGGTTTTCCCGGTATGCTGCTTAATGAGACGATTCAGGTATTCTTCATTGTAGTGAAGGAGTTCCGCAAGTTCGCCGCGCGACACTTTCCCGTGTTTTGCCTCCAGAATGTGTTCGATCTTTTTTAACAAAAAGCTCTGCTTTGACAGGGTGGAACTGACGCCGTTTACATTATACTTTGCAGGATCACAAATGATGGAAAGGAATTTCTGAAGATATCCTTTGATGATATATACCGAACCCGGACTGCCGGACAGGAATTCGCTGACCATCATATTTATGAGAGGCCGCACCTGTTTTATGACAATATTCGGAAGGATCACCGGCAGGCAGTCAAAATATATCTTCTGATACTATGAATGATCCGTATGCGCATCCTGCAGCATTTTTACGATCTGCGACCGCAGAAAAGCCTGATAATCCCGGGAGGTTATCTTATACGTAGCAATTTCCTCAGCGATCAGGCTGTTGATGAACTCCTCCTGAAAATCGAAAAAAACAACCTGAAAATCGCCCACCTCTTTGTGATGGATATTACGGTTCATGATCACACAATCCCCTGCATGATAAGTAAACGTCTTGTCTTCAATATAATTTGTAATTTCCCCGGACAGCACATACATGATCTCGATAAAAGCATGCTGGTGCTGCGGACGGTTGAGGAATTCTTCGCGTTCATGGTCACTCAGGATATGGCAGAAATGACCATCGAATGTGAACTGGTAGAAAGAATAGAAATTCTCTTTTTCATTGCTCGTAGAGATGATCATCAGAAAAGGCGTCCGTAACTCAAAAAAATGCAGCTGACGGCTGTCATAATTCTGCAGAGACAGCGATGCTGTCAGGTTTTGCGTAAGATAATTGATATCAATAGATACGTATTCGTCCTTTTTCATAATCGTCTCCATTACAGTGAAAAAATAATAGGCATTTTCCCAAATGGTCGGTTTTTGACACAACTTCATTTGTTTAAGTCCTATTATGTATCAGATAAGGAAAAGCATCGCATCTGGTACTAAAATTCCGTATGATAATATAGAGATTAATCAGGATGGTATCTATTTTAATAATTATGTTCCAGATACGCCAAGAAGAGCCAGTGTAAGATTTACTGACAAAGGTATAGATTATGATAAAGCTAGAGATGGGATTCATACATATGTCAGTACAGCTGTAAATAATCAGGTGTGGATTGGCTTTGAATATGATATAGTTTTCTTACCACTTTATGTTATGAGTGATGTGGATGTTAATAGGTATGCACAGGAGCCAGGCGCAGCTCTGTACACCAGGTCATTTCTGGTGAAGTACCCAGGAGGATATAGGGATTTTGAGACTAGTGTAGACTGCGTTTTAAATGTAACGATTCTTAATACGAATGGAGTTGTAAAAGCAGATGTAATACTTTATTATGAGAATGACTATCCTGGTCGTGGCGGGGCAGCAAATATTTGTTCATTGACTTATTCTGATGATTCTGTTATTTGCGGTGATAAGAAATTTAAACTTCATACTTTAGCAGACATGGAAAAGGCGATATCCCTTAACTTGCCTTACGAAAGCGTATTCAATGAGTGAAATATGTGCTTCTCCCATACTGTCAATCCCTGATTTTTATTTTTTCAGCGGAAATTTCACGTAGAGTTTCACACTCAAAATTCAAGTATTCATTCCATACAGAAAAAGACTCCGAAGGAAATCTGTCTTTCCTTTCGGAGTCCTTTCATCATATCACATATTTATGCTCCCCCGGTCCGGCTATGCGCCTGGTTCCGTCCGGAAGCCAAACCTCCGCCTCCAGATTGGCCGGAAGTTTTACCCGAAGCGTCCATTCTTCGCCTCGATAGCGCCACTCGCTCTCGATCCGCCCCGCCGGCGAGTCATAACAGGCGCTGGCTTGTGTAAGAAGCGGATGCGGCGCGGGCGCAATCACCGTTTTCTCGTCGCTGTAGCGGATCCCGCAGACGCCAGAAATCAGCCACCCGGAAATCGCTCCGTAGGAATAATGGTTCTGCGACGCCTGACCGTCCCAGGTCTCCCAAATCGTGGTTGCTCCCTGTTTTACAGCGTACAGCCAGCCGGGCGCCGTTTCCTGCAGAAGCACCCGGTAAGCGGTCTCTATATGGCCGTATTCGGCCAGCGTACCGCACAGATGCGGGGTAGTCAGAAAACCCGTATTTAAGTGGTAATCATTTTTCCGCACCAGTTTATCCAGTTCATCCGCCGCGGCGCAGTTTTCTTCCCCATCCAGAATCCCGAAGCGGATTGGGCGGATATACTGACACTGCCGTTCGCTTTGGATCATGCCGTGATCCGTATACTCCATCCGGTAGGCGCGGCGCGCGCCTTCTGCGATTCGTGCGAACTGCTCCGCATCCTCTGCCGTCCAGGCGCTGTTTTCTGCATTTTCCGCAGCCTCAGCGAAACGCTCCGCGTCTTTCGGTGTCCAGGCGCCGTTTTCTGCGCGTTCCGCAGTCTCAGCGAATTGCTCCACATCCTTCACTTCTCCGAGAAGCAAAGCGATCTCAGACAGGAGTTTCCCGGAATAAGCCAGGTAAGCGGTGGCAACATCGAAATTTCCATTGCGCATGGATGCCATGGGATTGCTTCCCGGTTCGCACCATTCCCCATAATCAACGCCATTGTGAATGCCGTAAAGCGCCCGTCCTTCCTCATCCGTTTTCCCGCTGTCGGCCCGCCCCGCAAGAAACGCGAACCACCGCTTCATCATCGGATAATTGTCCCGCAGTACCCGCAGGTCGCCGCTCTGCCGGTAGAGCGCGTAAGGCACCAGGATACAGGCGTCTCCCCAGGCGGCGGAGCCGTACAGAAGCCCGCTGAAATAACTGGGACGGTTGTTGGGCGGCGCGATATTGGGAAGTCTTCCATCTTCAAGCTGGCCCAGACGGCACTGCCGGAGCCATTTGAGGAAGACCGGGGCGGAATCCATCAGCGTCAGCCCCGTTTCCGCAAAAATCCCCGCGTCGCCGGTCCACGCCGCCCGCTCCCGCGTCGGGCAGTCCGTAGGCACATCGCAGAAATTGCCCTTCTGGCTCCAGACGCTGTTGCGGAAAAGCTGGTTGACCAGTTCGCTGCTGCAGGAAAATGTTGCCGTTTCCGCCATGTCCGAATAAACGGCGTGGGCCGTGAACCGGGCCCCGCTTAAATCCAGCTCCGTCTCGACCTTTGCGTAACGGAAGCCCATGATCGTAAAGCGGGGCTTATAGTGGTTGGCTCCCTCTTTACAGATATAAGAGATCATCTGGTAGGTGCCATTCTCCTTGTGACGCTTCCGGTCCTCAAAATTTTCCTGCGTAAAATTGCCGTCCTTATCCAGCGTCTCGCCGTGCCAGAGGCGGATCTCCGCACCGTCCCTACCTTCGATCCAGAATTCCACATATCCGGCCAGATTCTGTCCAAAATCAATGATCCTGCTGCCGTCCGGGGCAGTAAACAGACGACCCTCAAAGGACTCCTGTTCCCGGATTGGGACGGTATCCATCGCTTTCAAGATACTGAACGACGGAGCCGTTGGAATACCGGACGATACCGCCTCTGCAGGTGTCCTCGGCTCTCCGTCGGAAGATGTCCCCGCCTTACCGCCCGTAGGCTTCTCCGACTCTCTGCCCGCTGGCGTCCCCGGCTCACCGCCTGCAAGCGCCTTCACACCGTGCCAGTTCTCTGCCGTCCTGCGCGCGTCATATACCTCGCCCTGCTGCAGATCGTTCTGGCGCAGGGGGCCGTCCTGCGAAGCCTCCCACGCTTCGTCCGTAGCCAGAACCGCCCGGCCTCCGCATTCCAGCTGGCAGAGCAGCGCAGACGTATCCCCGTAGAGGCATCGGTCTCCGTCCACGCCGGAAGTACTTCTGTACCAACCGTCGCCGAGAAGAACCGTGATCTCATTTTCCCCTTCTTTCAAAAGACCGGTCACATCGTAGGTCTGAAACGGGATCTCATAGGCATAATTGCCTGCACCCGGCGTAAGCACCGCGTCTCCGACGCGCCTGCCGTTTAAGTACGCCTCGTAGAGGCCAAGAGCAGTGATATAGAGGCGAGCGGGTTCCTGAACATCTGTCACCGTAAATATTCTGCGAAGAACGCTGGCCGGCTGATGGGGCATGAACGCCTCCTGTCTGGCAGCGTTTTGCGCGTTACCGCCCATGCCGCCTGCCGCGCCGGATTGCGCACCGCTCATCTGGCCGCCTGCGCCGCCGTCACGACTGCTTTCCCTGCGCTCCTCCCACGCGGCCTTCGCCAGACGGTTGATCGCGTCGGAACAGTCGTAATTCTCCGCCGTCAGCTTCTCAAGCTCCGGCGTGATCCACTTCGCCTGCCAGTCCGCGCCCGCCAGAAGCCCCATTTCAAAGAACGCGGAATCGCTGTAATCTCCGGCTTCTCCATGTTCATCCCACAGACGCACCTTCCAGTAGATCCGCTCCCTGCTGTGCGCCGCGCCGCCGTATGCCGCGTGCATTTTCCCTGTATCCACCCGGCCGCTGTCCCAGACGGTTTCGCCTTCGGACAACGCCACGATCTGATACGCGGTCTGTTTTACGCCCCCTTCGCACTGCCAGGATAAAAACGGCGCGGTGTCGCTGATCCCGACCGGATCGCGGCGGTAATTCGTTTTCAAATTGATTGCTTTCACTTGTTCTCCTCCTGCTGCGCACTCCGACGGTTCTGTGCGGCTGCTCTCTCATATTTTCCCGCATCTGCATGTCTGTCACAGCCGCATCTCCCGCAAAATCTGAACCATTCTCACTTCTGCAACAGATCGCTCCAATGGCAGATCACTCCAGCGACAGATCGGCCACATCCCGGCGAAGCCCGTCATACTCGGCGAAGCCCCTGCATTTGGGCTGACCGTCCTCCGCCGGATCCATATTCAGATAGATCTGAAACTGATTGTCCGCCCGCAGAACCAGGCGCAGCTTCATCTGTCCGTTGTGCTCTCCGTGGACATTCAGATCGCTTTCGATCGTCGTCTCGCCGGGCATGAACATATTGGCAGGCGCCTTTACGCGGATCCACCCTTCATAGAAGGTCTTTCCGTCCTCGCTGAAATTCTCATAACGCGTCTGCAGCTGTCCGGACTCAAGAAGCGTATTCTCCACCATTCCGCTCACGCCCCGGATGCGCAGCGGAAATTCCATAGCCACCGGCTTAAGCGCCTCGGAGACCGGCAGCGAATACGGGATCTGATCTGCGTCCGGCGTTCTCTGCGCCGGAACCGGTTCTGTCGGCGCCTTGTCGAGCAGATGGCACACGCGCAGCCGGCACTCTACATTTCCCTCGCAGAGCCGGGTCTTCTCATTCCACAGCGCCTTCGTGCTGTCGGGATGCCAGCTCATGGGAGAATAATACACCCACCGACCCTCCGGATCGCTTAAATCGACGCCCTGATACGCCCGGCCTTCCTTCATGGAACAGTCGATGTGGATCAGCGCCGGTCCGATATTGCCGGCCCGATGGTGCCGGACGCCGGCGATGGCGTACTGATACAGCACATTCAGGTACCGCCCGCGGGTGACCAGGTCGTTGCTTAAAGGAACGACTCCCAGCACGCCGAAATCCGTCTTCGGCGAGAACCGCGGCGACATGCAGACCGCGCAGGTCTCATCCGGCGAGAAAATGGCAGTCTCCTCGTATCCCAGTGTATCCGTGATAAACGCCGTCTCCTCGCTGTCCAGCATCTGCAGGCAGCTTTCGCTGATGCTCCTGCCGCCGCCTGCCAGCGTGATCCCGCGGCCGCCGCGCACAAACTGCTTCACTTCCCCGCCGCGCTGCTCCTTCGCCAGACTGAAGCCGGGATGATCCGGATCCGGATCCACCGCGCCTATGCTGCTGATGATGCGGGCGTCCTCGATCGCGTACGCATTTTCATGCCGCACCAGCTTTCCGAGGAAATTAAACGCGCCGCTGCCCGTCAGGCTGGAGAAGCAGACATGCTCCATGTCCGGAGCGATGATCGGTTCAGACCACCGCATGAAGATGCCAGGGATCTTCACGACCTCTTCCGGGAAAATGACTTCCAGAAGCTCGGATCTCTCGCAATGATCCAGATCCGGGCTGCATTCCAGCACATAGTCCCCCAGAAGCACCCTCTTATTGTCGGCAAAGCACATCCAACGGATGCCGTTGGCCCCCTGCTTCTTCGGAATGAGTCCGTCGTAGACCTCGCAGATATCGGTACCGTCGTCATTTACGGAAAAGACCCTGTACCAGTCCTTCCCCTTCTCCTGCCTCTGTACGGAGACAAGCACCCTGCCGGAATATGTATAGGTACCGTTCACATCCGGCCCCAACCCTTCGGGGAGCGGAACCGTCGTGACCTCGATGCGTCCAAATTCTTCATTCTGTATAATCATGATACTTCCTCCCGTCATAACTGCGTCTATTGTCTAAATCGTGGTTATATCCTTTTTCGGCCACATGAACCATGAACCATATCTATAGCCTTTCTTTCAGCCACATAAAGCGTATCTGTATCTATGCTTTATCTTTCAGCCACTTCGCGCTCAGCTGAAGGCTCTTTACCGGATCCTTGTCGATCCAGTTCTTGTGGCTCTCCAGCACAACCTTTTCCACGCCATTTTCAGCGGCGGTCTCCCACAGGCCGTCCAGATCCATATTGCCGGTTCCCAGCTCCATGCTGTCGGCCGCAAGGATCGGCGTCATGGCCGGGCCGGACTGACGGCTGCCCCGGTCGTTGATGTGCCAGAGCTTCATCCGGTGGCCCAGTCTCTCCATCCAGGCTTTCGCGTCCGCGCCGCCGTCGGTGATCCAGTAGCTGTCAAATTCAAAATTCACCGCCGCCTCGTCCGTCTCACCGATCAGGAGCTCATAGGCGCGGACTCCCGGCCGGACCTGCAGAAGTTCAACATTGTGATTGTGGTAAAGCAGCGAAATGCCGGCGTCTTTAAGCTTCCCGCCCGCCCGGTTCAGCCGGCCGGCCAATTCCCGCACCGCGGATTCATTTCCGTAATCGAAACGGTACATACCTGTGATGACGACCGTGTCGGTTCCGAAACTTTCCGCTTCCCCGATCACAGCCTCCGGTTCCCGCTCAAGACTGCCCAGATCGGTATGAAGACTGGCGACCTCAAGGCCGCTCTCTTTCAGGAGCGCGTGCCAGTCCAGCTTTCCGCCGTTTCCGGTTGGCATGCCTGCTGCGCGGGTCATCATCCGCACCATCATGGAGCTCGGATGGATCATAAAACGGTTAAACTCGACTCCGTCGTATCCCGCTGTCTTGATTTGTTTCAATGTTTCGGCGGCCTTCGCCGGACTGCCCGTCACCGTGCCGAGCATGATCTGCTGTACGTAAGTTTTCATGTCTGTCTCTCCTGTCAAGTCATTCTTGCATCATAGTTCTCCTGAATCCCTGCGCTGGCCTGTTCCTGCGTGATTTCTCACAGCACATCACGGCCCGGGCAGGCTGATTCATTTCTCTACAGCTCTTCTATTCCGCCGCGGCCGTTTCCTTCAGCGCCGCCTTCTTCTGTGCGATCCTCTTCTGAACCTCTACCATTCCCTCCTTATCCAGCTTGCAGCCGCGCATCGCCCACAGCGTGCAGATCCAGCCGATGATAGCCAGACCATAACGCAGAACCATCGTGACCCAGAAGATGGCGCCTGTCGCTGTGTCGCCGGGCTGAGGCAGCGTAGAGGTATAACCGATCATGGCCACACCTGCAGTAGCGATCAGAGCCGAGAAGGAGGAAACGATCTTATCGATCAGGCTGTATGTACCGGAGACCACCGCCGGAATATATTTGCCGCTGCGATCCAGTTCATAATCGATGACGTCGGCCATGAACGCGGTTCCTGCTGTGGTGCCGACCATCATAAACCCGTTGCAGACCAGAGTCAGTAAGATGTAAAGGATCATTGTAATCCCGAAGCTGGCAATGGTCTGGGTGCCCACCGTGTACCAGGTGACCGCAAAGAAAACGATCATCACCGCGTTGGCGATGATACAGTTCCGGGCCCATGCGACGATGGATTCCTTATTGCCGTGCTTACCGCAGTAGCGGGCTCCGATAATCGCGAAGATGATGGACGGCAGCATGCCTCCGACAGACAGCAGCGTAGCAATGGTCATATTGCCGATCAGGATACCGGAAAGCATGGTGCCGACGACAGCGGCGCTTCCGGCCTGCTGCGCGATCTTGTCGGACGCCGCGGAAACGATATAGGCCTGCAGGGGCTTATTGTGAGCCAGTACGTCAACCATGTCTTTCCACTTCAGGCGCTCTTTGCTCTTATTCGTGCCCTCGAAATTCTCCGGCTTATCGTAGGAGGAGATTCCGATGCAAACCAGGATTACGCCCACCAGAGAAACAAGAACCGTCACGGTCGCGGCCGCCGTCAGGTATGCCTGGCTGTAATTCATGGAGTAACCGGTATCCGTCACGACGACCTCACCGAATTTAGGCAGAAGCACTGCGTTCAGGATGATGGAAAACGCCATCGGAACCAGATAATTGAAAACGGTATTCCAGACGCCGACAGTAGGACGCTGTTTGGGATCATTGGTAAGGAGCGGCCCCAATGTCTGCGCCGTCATATTGACGATCGTATAACCGATGACGTAGAGCATATAAGTCGCAAGGAACATGGGAATACCGAAGCCCTTGCTTGCGGTCCAGGAGAACATGGACATAAGACCGATGGACTGCACCGCCCAGCCTAAAAGCATCAGCGGCCGGATCTTGCCCCATTTCGTATTGACCCGGTCATAAAGGAAGGCAAGAAGCGGGTCCGTAACAGCGTCGAAAATACGTGTGAATGTCAGAAGTCCGCCGACGATCAGCGTGGAAATACCGAATCCGATGCTGGCTGCGTAAGACGCCTGTCCGATCAGCGTGTAGACGGCCATACCGTTTAAGGCGTTGCAGGAGATCAGGATGATCTGCCACAGCTTGGCGCGGCGGTACTGGACACCGTCAATTTCACTTTGGGAACGTTTAGCTTTTTCCATGGTGTTTTCTCTCCTTTTACTATTTTCCTATTTCCCATTGACTTTGGGTTATATTTATTGTACAAATTATACATAAATGAGAAAAGTCACTGGTTCGGGAAATGTTATACTGATTCGGGAAGTTTTAGAAAATACGTACGCGATCAACTGACCGCAGAGTGAAAGGAGACGGGAGAATGGACACATACGCGGATAACTGGACAGACGCACAGACATCCGGAACAACGAATATAGCAATGACGCATGCGGAACAGAATCTCCAGTTTCTGCAGGCGGCCATCCCCTCCAATGAGAAATTCTATGTCTGGGCCTACGCCGACGACGGCCATGTCATCGCCACGTCCTGTCCCGAAGCGGAGCAGGATCTTTTTCATCACGCGTTTTGTATCTTCGGCGGCGTGGAGAAGGCGCTTTCCTGCGCCGTATCCCGTAAGGACCGCCCTTCCCTGATCGGTTCTCCCATCGGGATGCAGTGGGCCGTTACCTTTGAGACTGCCCGCAAAGATAACCTGTTCTTCGTCATCGGCCCAGTCTTCTACGCACCGCCCACTGAGGCGCAGCTGCGCGAGGCGCTGCGCCCTTACCGGGACAGCCTCGAAAACGGCAGCTGGGCGGTCGAACTGATCCGACGGTCCTCGGAGCTGCCCGTCATGCCCTACGCCATTTTCACCCGCTACGCGGTCATGGTACACAACACGCTGACCGGCCGGCATTCCGAAGTCTATGATCTGTTTGATATCCCCGGCGTTCAGGAAAAAAATGTATTCGTTCCCTACGAAGAGGCCGCTGACGCACCAGCCGTGCCGGCTGCTTCAACCGTCTCGGCCTCGCCAGTCAGGCCGGCCGCCTCATCCGCATCAGTTCCGTCATCCTCACCAACTGCTGTTTCCGCTATACCGACATCTTCCGCGCCCCCCCGTAAGCGTGACCGCACGAAGGTCTACCAGGCGGAACAGGCGCTTCTCGGAATGGTTCGCAGAGGCGATATCAATTACCAGGGCGCCCTAAATTTAAGCAGCAGCATGAGTCCCGGCGTCCCCGTTCAGGGCAGGGATCCGCTCCGGCAGGCCAAAATCAGCATCATCGTATTCACCTCCCTGGTCTGCCGTGCCGCCATGGAGGGCGGTTTGAGCCCGGAGATCGCTTACCCTCTGGGAGATTCCTACATCGAAGCCGCCGAGAACAGCCGCGATACCGGCGAACTGAACGAGCTTACGCTGACGATGTACCACGACTTCATCTACCGGGTACACCATCTTCACATTAACCCCGACTGTTCCCCGGCCATCCAGAAATGCTGCGATTACATTGAGCTGAACCTGGACAAAAAGATCCGCATATCCGACCTGGCAAACCTGACCGGATATACGGAATATTACCTGACTGAAAAATTCAAGAAAGAAACCGGCGTCCCTCTGTTCCTCTACATCCGCCGCGCGAAGACCGAACGCGCACGGATGCTCCTGGCCTCGACGGATCTGTCCGTCCGGCAGATCGCGGAAAAACTGGCGTTCAGCACCCAGAACTATTTCACCCGCTGCTTCCGGGAAGACGTGGGCTGCTCGCC
>CANQBX010000081.1 GCA_947589095.1 uncultured Lachnospiraceae bacterium | reverse complement strand
TCGCTTACAAAACAGGAATCTCATTTACAAAACGGGACTCTTGGGTTACAAACGGGACTCTCGGCTTGCAATTTACCCTGCGATTTACCGTAAATTTCTTGCGATTATCTTAAGACAATATTAATTTATCGAAAAACAATAAAAACATATTGAAATACGAATCACCCGGTGCTATAATGCGTATGGATAAAACAAAGCGCAGGCACAGGGTGATTCTATTATGTGCCGCCGGAGAAGAAAAGAAAGAAGAGGTGTATGGACATGAACAATCGGCTGGTCCGGTTTACGAAAGGCCTTCTGGATCTGATGTTCTATCTTGGGATCCTGGTAACGCTCGCGGTGCCGGCGGTCTTTAAATGGGTGGGCAATTATCTGGAGGATTTTAAAACGTATTATCTGCCGCAGACAGTACTGTATATGCTGTCCGGCGTGGCGAGCCTTCTGATCATCCTGGAGCTGCGGCGGATGTTCGCCACAGTGCTGAAAGACGACGCGTTCGTTATGGAGAATGTGGAGTCGCTAAAAAGGATGGCGCGGTGCAGCTTCGCGATCGCGGCTTTTTCGATCCTGCGGCTGCTTTACGCGCCGACGCCCGCCACGGTGGTCGTTGTTCTCGTCTTCTTTATCGCCGGACTGTTCAGCCTGGTATTGAGCCAGGTTTTTGAGAAGGCCATCCGGTACAAAGAAGAGAACGATCTGACCATATAGAACAGGAGGCGCGTATGGGACGAATCATTATCGATCTGGATGTGGTCATGGCGAAGCGGAAAATGGGTCTGACGGAGCTGTCGAAGGAAGTGGACATCACGATGGCGAACCTGTCCATTTTGAAAAATAATAAGGCGAAGGCCATCCGGTTCTCTACGCTGGAGGCGCTCTGCAGAACGCTTAAATGCCAGCCCGGGGATATCATAAGATATGAGGAGGAAGGCAATGCGCAGCATTCTTAAAATGCCTTCCGACGACATGGCAGGTCTGCGAAGCAGGCGTGCCGATGCCTTGATGTGAAGAGGATGGCGGCAGGGAAGTGTGAAGGAGGGGAAATTATGGGAAACTCTGAAGAAAGTGTGCGTATGGGAGTGACGGTGAAGGACATCGAACTGGCTGATCTGCCGGGGGATGCTGTGAAGCAGGATTCCGGGGACGCGCAGCTGGATGCTGTGAGCCGGGAGAGCAGCGGAGCGGCGGCCGCCGCCCCGCTTTCCGAGTCCGAGCGGTATGATCTTGAACAGCGGGAGAAGAAGCGTATCCGCGACGAGCGGCTGCAGCCGATGAAGCGGAACTTCCCGTATTTCGCGGGGCTGAGCCTGTTCTTCGCGCTGGCGTATACCTTTTGCCTGTACAGGAATCCGGGCGGCATCACCTACCCGCTGTTCGTGGCCGCGGCCTGCCTGTGCGGCGTTCTGGCCTGCCGGAAGCTGGGCTGTCGGGTGAAGCGGGGCAGCTGGTTTCTGCTGGCGGCGGCCATGGCGCTGGGGATCGGCACCTGCCGGACCGCCGAATGGTTCCTGGTTGCGGTCAACGGTCTGGCGCTGGTGCTTCTGGGATGCGTCTTCGCGCTTCATCAGTTCTACAATGACGACGCCTGGAACCTGGGGAAATATTTCAGCGCCATTTTCCAGTATCTGTTCCATGCCGTGGGGCTTCTCGCGGTGCCGTTTCAGCATATGAACAGCTGGCTGGGACAGCGGGAGAACGGGCGGATGCGCCGGGCGGCTGTGTTTGGCGCCGGTATCCTGATCGCGGCTCCGGTGCTGGCGCTTCTGGTGGTGCTTCTGGGGCAGGCGGACGTGGTATTTTTGAATTTCGTCCGGGAGATCCTCGGTCTGCTTAAGCCGCTGACGATCCTGCACATCGGCTTTATGGTGGCGTTCGGGTTCCTCGCCATGTACTGCCTGGTCGGCTGCAGCCTGGCGCGCCCGGTGAAGGAGGAGACAGTCGATCGCCGGAAGGGGGAGCCGCTCATGGCGATCGCGTTCATGGGCAGCATTGCCCTGGTCTATATGGCGTTCTGCGCGATTCAGATCTTCTACCTGTTCCTGGGAAAAGGGCGGCTGCCGGAAGGGTACACGTATTCCAGCTACGCCCGGCAGGGCTTCTTCCAGCTGCTTTTTGTGGCGTGCCTGAATCTGGTCATGGTACTCGCCTGCCTCAAATTCATACGCCCCAGCCGCGTCGTGAATGCGATCCTGACGCTGATCTGCGGCTGTACCTATATCATGCTGGCGTCGGCGGTCCTGCGGATGCTTCTGTATGTGCGTGTGTACCATCTGACGTATCTGCGGCTGACGACGCTGTGGTTCATGGCTATGCTGGCGGTGCTGCTCCCCGGCGTGGCGCTGGTCGTCTGGCGGCCGAAATTCCATCTGTTCCGGTTCGGCCTGGCGGTGGTGACCGTTTTCTATATCGGCCTTGTGTGGGCGAAGCCGGGGGAGATCCTGGGCTGGGATTATGTACACTATCTGAACCGGGCCCATCTGACGGAAGAGGATGCCCGGTATCTGCTTCATGAGCTGAGCGCCGACGCGGCGCCGGCTATCGCGGCGATGCAGCTGACCGGGGACGAAGTGGAGAAGCTGGACTGGCGGTACCATGGGCCGCAGGCGGAGGTCGGACTTGCTGTGGCGGAAACAGCTGAAGCAGAGGCGAATGGAGCAGAAATGAACGGAGCAGAGACGGACGGCAAGACGCTGGACGGCGCGGATACGAATGGCGCGGAGGTACCCAACGCGTGGATGGAATGGTACTATAATCAGCACGCCGGTTCCAATTACCGGAAAATGGGTCTGCGCAACTACAATTTCGCGCTGGCAAAGGTGAAGGCGCTGATCCCGGGCGGGGGCTGACGGTGTTTTGACGGCTGACCGAAGACAGACTGCCTTTTGACGGAGACTGCAGTTATACCGGCTGTGATGTGAATTCTTTCAAATTCGAATACATTTGCGTATAGGAATTTGTAAGAAATTCGCCGCCGAAAAGGTATTGCAAGATTCGTCCGAAGTGCTATAATCGGTTGAAGCGCGGAAAGAGCGGTATCCGGACAGCAGGAAAGATTGCGCGGATACACCGCAGGGCGGTGCAGACGGCATCCGCGGGAAGTATACCGCGCGAGGAGGAGTAATCAGATTATGGCATTCCAGAGAAAAACGGCCCGGTCCTATGAGATCGATATGTGCAATGGCCCGCTTTTTTCCAAACTGTTGATCTACGCGCTGCCGCTGATGCTTTCCGGTATCCTGCAGCTTCTGTTCAACGCGGCGGACATCGTCGTGGTGGGCCGCTTCGCGGGGAGCGAATCTCTGGCGGCGGTGGGCTCCACGTCGGCGCTGATCAATCTTCTGATCAACCTGTTCATCGGCCTGTCCATCGGTACCAATGTTTTGGTGGCCCGGTATTTCAGCGCCCAGCAGAAGCGGGATCTGGAGGAGACGGTCCATACGTCCATGGTAGTGGCCGGGATTGGCGGCGTGATCCTGATCGCGGTAGGCTACTTTCTGTCGGAGCCGCTTCTGACGCTGATGGGGACGCCGGATAATGTTCTGCCGCTGTCGGTGCTGTATATGAAGATCTATTTCGTGGGTATGCCCGCGATGCTGGTCTACAACTTCGGAAGCGCGGTTCTGAGAGCCGTTGGCGATACCCGGCGGCCGCTTTATTTCCTGTTCACCGCAGGCGTGGCCAACGCCCTTATGAATCTGTTCTTCGTCATCGTCTGCCACATGGGCGTGGCGGGCGTAGCGCTGGCGACCACGATCTCCCAGTGCATCTCGGCGTTTCTGGTGGTGCGCTGCCTGCTGTTTACGGACGCGGACTATAAGCTGAATCTGAAGAAGCTGCGCATCGTGAAGCATAAGCTGGTGAGCATTGTCCGCATCGGACTGCCGGCCGGTATGCAGGGCGCGGTGTTCTCCATTTCCAACGTGCTGATCCAGTCGTCGGTGAACTCCTTCGGCTCGGTGACCATGGCCGGCAACACGGCGGCGTCGAATATTGAAGGCTTCATCTATACCGCGATGAACTCCTTTTACCAGACGGCCTTAAGCTTCGTCAGCCAGAACTACGGCGTGAAGAATTACAAGCGGATCAGCCGCATCATGATCTACTGCGAGGGAATGGTATTTGTGGTCGGCGCGGTGCTCGGCGCAGGCGCGCTGGCGTTCGGCCCCACGCTCCTGAGTATATATAATTCGGAACCGGAAGTGATCCAGTATGGTCTGATCCGAATGTGGATCATCTGCACGACCTACTATCTGTGCGGCATGATGGATGTGTTTGTAGGAGGTCTGCGCGGCATGGGCTATTCGGTGCCTCCGATGATCGTGTCCATATCCGGCGCCTGCGCGTTCCGCGTGATCTGGATCTACACGATATTCGCCGCGAATCGGACCCTGCAGACGCTGTATATTTCCTATCCGGTATCCTGGGCGCTGACCGGCGGGATCCATTTTATCTGCTATCTGGTGATCAAGAGAAAGCTGGAGCGGAAGGACGGATCCGGAGCCGGAGCGGCGGCGGGCGTCGGAGCAGGACAGTATAGCTCCGTCTCCTGGCGAAAGACGCCGCAGAAGAAGCTGCATGATTTCTCCCAGCGCGGCGGATTCCCGGGGCTGGTGCAGAAGGTGCTCGATAAAGCAAGATAAAGGTGAAAGCGCATCGCCCGGCGTATGGCCGCGGCTCAGGCATCGTCTGAGCGGCAACGGTACGCCGGACGGTGTTTTTTTGTTTTCATGCGGACAGGGCGCCGGCGACGTCCTGCCCGCTTTTTTGAAATTTGTGCGAAAAGAGTTAAATTGCGTACTAACAAAACGGGGACAGATATTGTATAATACTACCATAATTGCAAGCGTTCGATGTGGACATGAGCGGCGGTCTGCCAGACGATTGATACCGCCGATATGTGAGAGTGGTATTCCGTGTCCGTCGGATGCGGATGAAAATTGTATAAAGGAGGGCAAATATCATGAGTTTACCATTTGGAACGGATCTGACCGGCAAGGTGGCGGTCGTGACGGGGGCAGGCGGCGTCCTGTGCGGCATGTTCGCGGCGACGCTGGCAGAGGCCGGCGCGAAGGTGGCGGTGCTGGATCTGAATGAGGAGGCGGCGAAGAAGGTGGCCGACGGCATCGTGGCGGCAGGCCATGTGGCAAAGGCCTATAAGACCAACGTATTGGAGAAGCCGAGCCTGGAGGAGACCCACGAGAAGGTGCTTGCGGAGCTGGGACCCTGCGATATCCTGGTCAACGGAGCCGGCGGCAACAATCCCAGAGCGCAGACGCAGAAGGAGTATTTCGAGCTTGGCGACATCGAGGCGGACACCGTGTCCTTCTTCGATCTGGATCAGAGCGGCGTCCAGTTCGTGTTCAACCTGAATTTCATCGGCACTCTGCTTCCGACCCAGGTCTTCGCGAAAGACATGATCGGGCGCGAAGGCTGCAATATCCTGAACGTGTCGTCCATGAACGCGTTTACGCCTCTGACCAAGATCCCGGCCTACAGCGGCGCCAAGGCGGCGGTCAGCAACTTCACCCAGTGGCTGGCGGTGCATTTCTCCAAGGTCGGCATTCGTGTAAATGCCATGGCTCCCGGATTCTTTGTGACGAACCAGAACCGTGCGCTGCTGTTCAATGAGGACGGCACGCCGACGGCAAGGACGCAGAAGATCCTGGCGGCCACGCCGATGGGACGTTTCGGCGAGGCGGAGGAGCTGAACGGCACGCTTCTGTATCTGCTGAACAATGAGGCGGCCGGCTTCGTCAACGGCGTTGTGATCCCGGTGGACGGCGGATTCTCCGCGTATTCGGGAGTATAAGGAAATATATGGCTGTTCGGCCCGCTTTAAGCTGAAAGAACAGCAAACGGTGCGTAATTCCGGAAAGCGGGCCTGTTACAGCGGAATGTGATAGAAAAGACGAGAAGGAGGTATACATTATGCCAATGCAGATGGGCTGGCGCTGGTACGGCGAGGGCAACGACAAGATTACCCTGGCCGATATTAAGCAGATTCCCGGCGTATCCACCATTGTCTGGGCGCTTCACAGCAAGCTTCCCGGCGAGGTCTGGGAGCCGGAGGAGATCGCGCAGGTGCAGAAGCAGATCGAGGTCTACGGTTTCAACATGGATGTGGTTGAGTCCGTAAATGTCCACGACGACATCAAGATCGGCCTTCCCACCCGCGATCAGTATATCGAGAACTATAAGCAGACGATCCGCAACCTGGCTCCGTTCGGGGTCAAGGTGATCTGCTACAATTTCATGCCGATCTTCGACTGGACCAGGTCCGATCTGTTCCATCCGGTCGGGGACGGCTCCACGGCGCTGTTCTATCAGAAGGATATGATCCAGGACGATTACAACGCCATGGCCGAGTACATCATGTCCTTCACCGAGAAGTACAACATGACCTTCCCCGGCTGGGAGCCGGAACGCATGGCGAAGCTGGATGAGCTGTTCAAGGCCTACGCGCCCGTGACCAAGGAGAAGCTGTGGGAGAATTTCAAATATTTCCTGGAAGCGATCATGCCGACCTGCCATGAGTGCGACATCAAGATGGCGGTCCATATGGATGATCCGCCCTGGGACATCTTCGGTCTGCCCCGCCTTCTGGTGGACGCGGAGTCCATCGACCGGTTCCTGGCCATGGTGGACGATCCCTACAACTGCCTGACGCTGTGCAGCGGCTCTCTCAACGCGAACCCGGATAACAACGTGGCCGAGATCGTGCGGAAGCACTGCGACCGGATCGCTTTCGCCCACATCCGCAACGTAAAGCATTTCCCCAACGGCGATTTCAGCGAAGCCAGCCACAGGGACTGCGACGGCGACACCGGCATCCTGGATATCTTAAAGGCTTACCACGACTGCGGCTACGAGGGCTATATCCGCCCGGATCACGGCCGTCATCTGTGGGACGAGAAGCCGGGCAGTGTCCGCCCCGGCTACGGTCTCTACGACCGGGCTCTGGGCATCATGTACATGCTCGGTGTGTGGGATATGCTGGACAAGCTGGACGGTAAGAGCGCAAAGTGATGAAACAGGAGCCGGAGAATTCCGGACAAAATTACTGCCGCGGGAGGGAGAGATCTCTCTGCCGCGGCAGTTTTTATATTCCATGCGGGGCAGGCCGCCGGTTACACGCTTTCTGTCTTCCCATGCGGACAGGCCGCCGGTGGCACGCTTTCTGCCTTTCATGCGGACAGGCCGCCGGTGACACGCTTTCTGCCTTCCCATGCGGGGCAGGCCGCCGGTTACACGCTTTCTGCCTTTCCATGCGGGAAGGGCACCGGTGACAGCCCTGGTGACGCCTGGCTTGTATAGCGCATCACACCGCGCATCACGCCGCGCCGTCATCCGCCTTTTCGCCCGCGTCTGTCATGGCGCCTCCGGCGTTCTCCGTCCCCCTTGAGGTGATCCGGCTGCGGTATTCGCTGGGCGTGAAGCCTTTGTATTTCTTAAACATCTTGGTGAAATAGTTCAGATCCGGGATTCCGCACTGCCGCGCGATAGTTTGAATCTGCAGGTTGGTGGAATTTAAAAGGAAGATGCCGTATTCCACCCGCTTCCGGTTTACGAACTCGGTCAGTGAGGAGCCGGTCTCCTTCTTAAACACGGTGGACAGATAGCTGGCGCTGACGTGAAGAAGGGAGGCCTGGGTCTTCAGGCTTAGATCGGCGGTCAGGTCGGAACCGATCCGGACCAGCACGTCCCGGACCAGCGGAGAGTAGCCCTGCAGGGAATAGTTCTTCACCAGCAGGCAGTATTTCCGGGCCATCTCGCGCATCAGCCGGTAGATCTCCTCCCTGGATACGGCGTTCTCAATGGAGCGGGCGAACCGGGAGGACAGGCTGTCGATATGGAGCGGATGGACGTGTCCGTATTCTGCCGCCTTGCGCAGCAGCGTGTTGGCGATGATGGCGTAGTTTTTACAGTCACGGAGGTTGCTTATGGAGCGGCGCTCCACATGGGCGCGCGGAAACGCTCCCAGAAGCATCTCCGCCGTATGTGCCTCCCCGCGGGCGACGGCCTGCAGGAGGGCGTTCTCGGAGGCGTACTGTTTCTCCAGCGCTTTCATGGACAGAAACGCGTCTTCCGCTTCCTTGTCCTCCGGGCGCATGGCCACCGGTTCCTTCCCCAGAAGGCTGTCGTCGTACACATCCTGAAGCGAGAACTTCTTCAGATCGCCCCAGAGCCGCTGCCCCAGAGAATTTATGAGCACCAGCAGACCGGTGCTGTCCTCCAGGATGGGAATGACCCGGAACAGCTTCTCGAATTTACTGACAAGGAAATGCGGCAGATTGTACCGTTCCGTGATATTTAAGATATCCTGGGTCGTGACCTCCGTCTCCGTGCATGGCCCGACAAGGATGAAGGTATTCTCGTCGTCGGGGATGCGGATCAGGTAGTAGCAGCACAGGAACGGGTCCCGTGTCCGGTAGAATACGCCCGGCCGGCACTGGCTGCTGTATCGCAAAAACTCTTCCCGGTAATCCAGATCCGGAACGACAAGTCGGCGCAGGCCGAAGTCATAGACGCCGATGGAGGAACCATCAGATATGTCGAAAATATGGCAGGGAATATGCGAATTCTTAAGGATATCCCTGAAAAAAGACAACTCGGCTTCGTGCTGCATCTTACGTAACCTCCCCCCGGACGTGAAATACAGAGAATAATAATGATTCTATTATCACTCATTTCATCAAAAAAAGCAATCCAAAAAGTGTACGAAAAGAGAATAATAATTTACTAACGGAAAATTGTGCTTATATGTTATTATTTTTAGGATAATTGCACAAATGTGCAGAACTGTGAACGGGAGTTTTCAGAAAGAAGGGGGGATGAGGGGCCGGACGGGAGTACGGACAAAGAAGCTGTGAAAAACGAGATAAGAGGTAAAGACGTATGAGCATGGATCTGGAACATTTTGCAAAAAAGAAGGATTATCTGATCTGCGTGGATTCCGACGGCTGCGCGATGGACACGATGGACATCAAGCATTTCCGCTGCTTCGGGCCATGCATGGTGGAGGAATGGGGGCTTTCCGAATGGAAGGAGCCCATCCTGGCGAGGTGGAACGACGTAAACCTCTATACCATGACGCGCGGGATCAACCGTTTTAAGGGACTGGCCCAGGTGTTGGGTGAGATCGATCAGAAGTATACGCGGATCGAGGATATCGGCGTGCTGGCGGACTGGGCGGCCAACAGCCCGGAGCTGTCCAACGGCGCCCTTAAGAAGGCCATCGAGGGGAATGACAGCGTGATCCTTAAGAAGGCTCTTTCCTGGTCGGAGAAGGTCAACGCGGCGATCAACGCCCTGCCCTTTGAGGAGAAGAAGCCCTTTGAGGGCGTGAAGGAGGCCCTGGCTTACGCCCATGAGTATGCGGACATCGCCATCGTGTCCTCCGCCAACCAGCAGGCGGTGGAGGAGGAATGGGATCTCTATGGCCTGAGTCAGTATGTGGACATATTGATGTCCCAGAACGTGGGCAGTAAGGCTTACTGTATTCAGGAGCTTTTGAAAAAAGGCTATGACAGGACGAAGGTCCTGATGACCGGCGACGCGCCCGGCGATAAGGACGCGGCGGCGAAGAACGGGGTGAACTATTATCCGATCCTGGTCCGCCATGAGAAGGAGAGCTGGGAGGAATTCGTGTCCGCGGCGGTGCCGAAGCTTCTTGACGGAAGCTACGGCGGCGAGTACCAGCAGCGGAAGACGGAAGCATTTCTGAAAAATCTGGGAGAGTAGGAGGGAGATGCCTGTGGTTGATCTGAAAGCCAATCCGTATTACCTGTCGGAGGAGGACTGCCGGTGGGTGGAGGAGACCATCGCCGGCATGAGCGATGAGGAGAAGGTAGGCCAGCTGTTTTTCCAGCTGACGTCCTCCCATGAGGAGGCCCATCTGAAGGAACTGATGGAGAAGTACCATCTGGGCGGCTGCCGTTACAATCCGGCGCCGGGCAAGGCCATCCAGCAGCAGAACCGGATCCTGCAGAAGTACGCGAAGATCCCGATCTTTATCGCCTGCAACACGGAGGCCGGCGGCGACGGCGCCTGCGCGGACGGGACCGCCATTGGATCCGGCGTGAAAATCGCGGCTACCGGGAAGCCGGAGTACGCCTTCGCCCTGGGGAAGATGGCCAATGAAGAAGCGGCCGCCATCGGCTGCAACATGGCCTTCGCGCCGGTCTGCGATATCCTTTACAACTGGCAGAACACCGAGGTGATCATGCGGGCCTTCGGCGGGGACGCGAAGCGGGTGGCCGAGATGAGCGCGGAGTATTTAAAGGGCGCCCACACGATCCCGGGCTTCGCCTGCGCGGCCAAGCATTTCCCGGGGAACGGCCAGGATTTCCGGGACGCCCATATGTCCAATAACGTCAATTATTTTACGCCGGAGCAGTGGGACGCGACCTACGGCCTGGTGTATAAGACCCTGATCGACAACGGCCTGGATGCCATCATGGGCGGCCATATCCTGATGCCGGAGTACGCCAAAGCCATCAACCCGTCCCTGACGGACGACGAGCTGATGCCGGCCACCTTAAGTCCGGAGATCATGACCACGCTTCTGCGGGATAAGCTGGGCTTTAACGGCATGGTGGTGACGGACGCCTCCCACATGGTGGGCATGACAGACCGCATGAAGCGCTGCGAGATGCTGCCTGCGGCCATCAACGCCGGCTGCGATATGTTCCTGTTCTTTAACGATCCGGAAGAGGATTTCTCCACGATGCTTACGGCTTACCGGGACGGCGTGATCAGCGAAGAGCGGATGAAGGAAGCGCTGACGCGGATCCTGGGCCTGAAGGCGAAGATGGGCCTTCATAAGAAGCCGAAGGAAGAACTGGTGCCTTCGCCGGAGACGGCGGACGCGGTCCTGGGAAAGGCCGAGTATAAGGAGATGCAGAACCAGATCAGCCGCGACTGCATTACCCTGGTTAAGTATAAAGATAAGGATGTGCTTCCGATCACGCCGGAGCGCTATAAGCGGATCATGATCGTCCATGTGAAGGGCGACGGCGGCGCCATGGGCGGGCTGATGAAGCTGATGGGCATGGCCGGCGGCGCGGAGAGCGCGGCGGAGAAGCTTAAGAAGCGGCTGTGCGATAAGGGCTTCGACGCGTTCATCTACGAGAGTCCCTTAGACCGGATCAAGAAGCAGATCGAGGCGGGCGAGAAGCCCAGCCTGAACCTGTATTTTGCCGGTAAGAACGCGATTGCCGATTTCGTGAAGGACATGGATCTGGTGATCACCCTCTGCGATGTGTCGAGCGGGCGGCCCAGCTTCGGTATGAGCAAGGGCGGCGGCGAGATCCCGTGGTACGTGTTCGAGCTTCCGGTGGTGGCCATCGGCTGCGGACAGCCCACGATGCTGGCGGACATTCCGCAGGTGCGGACGTATATCAATACCTATGATTCGAAGGATTCCACGTTCGACGCCCTGGTGGATGATCTGCTGGCGGGGCCGGAGGCGTTTAAGGGACAGGATCCCATCGACAGCTTCTGCGGGTTGTTTGACGCGAGGATCTGACGTGCGGACCGGCAGACGCGCGTGCGAACCGGTTTTAGGAAGTTTCAGCTGTCTGATCGGCAAGTCCGCGTGCAGTCCGGGGGCGCGCCGGTCAGCGTAAAGCCGCGGACTGTCAGCTGTTTTAATGAGTAAATTCAACAGAAAAGGAGGATACAGATGCGCAACGTTATCAACATCAACGAGGACTGGCGTTTCATTCAGGAAGACGCGGGTCTGCCGGAAAGCCTTCCGCAGGACTGGCAGAAGATAGACCTGCCCCACACCTGGAACGCCATCGACGGCCATGACGGCAACGGCGGTTATGCCCGGGGGACGTACTGGTACGCGAAGCAGTTTGAGACGCCGGTGCAGCCTCTGGCCGGCGGCCGCGTTTACGTGGAGTTCCCTGCGGCGGGACAGCAGGCCACGGTCTATGTCAACGGCACCAAAGTCATTTACCATGAGGGCGGTTATTCCGCGTTCCGCGCCGACATTACCGATCTGTGCAGGGCGGAAGGGGAGAATCTGCTGGCGGTGGCCTGCAGCAACGAGTACAAGGACAGCGTTTATCCCCAGTCGGCGGACTTTACATTCTACGGCGGCCTGTACCGGGGCGTGAACCTGATCAGCGTGCCGAACACCCATTTCGATCTGGACTATTACGGCGGCCCGGGTATTCAGGTGACGCCGAAGCCCTGCGGGGACGGGGCGACCTTCGAGATCAAATCCTGGGTGACGAACCCGGATGAGAACTTCACGGTCCTGTATTCCATTTATGACGAGGACGGCAATGAAGTGGCGTCTGCGGTGCGTCCTGCGGACGACGCGGCGGTCACGATCTATGTGCCGGAAGTGACGCTGTGGGGCATCGACAATCCGTACCTCTACGAGGTGACGGCGACGCTGCAGCGGCGCAACGAGGCCTACGATGAGGTGTCCGCCCTGGTGGGCGTGCGCAGCTTCTCCTGCGATCCCCAGAAGGGCTTCATCTTAAACGGCGTGGAGACCCCGCTTCGGGGCGTAAGCCGCCATCAGGATATGCTGTATAAGGGCAACGCCCTGACCGCGGAGGATCATTACAACGACGCCTGCATGATCAAGGAGCTGGGCGCCAACACGATCCGTCTGGCCCACTATCAGCATTCCCAGGATTTCTACGACGCCTGCGACGCGCTGGGCTTTATCATATGGGCGGAGATCCCGTTTATCAGCGTGTTCAATAAGGATCCGGCGGCCCATTTAAACTGCATCAGCCAGATGAAAGAGCTGATCATCCAGAATTACAACCATCCGTCCATCTGCTTCTGGGGCGTGTCCAATGAGATCCTGATCGGCGGCATTTCCGAGAAGCTGGTGGAGAACCATAAGGAGCTGGCGGCCCTTTGCAAGGAGCTGGATCCCACGAGGCTGACCACGATCGCCCATGTGTCCATGACGCCGATCGACAGCCCGCTTCACCATATCACCGATGTGGAGAGCTACAACCACTACTTCGGCTGGTACGGCGGCAAGATGGAGGACAACGGACCGTGGCTGGATCATTTCCATGAGGTTCATCCGGATATCTGCCTGGGAATGTCCGAGTACGGCTGCGAGGGTATCGTCACCTACCATGGTCCGAACCCGGCCTGCAAGGATTACAGCGAGGAATATCAGGCGCTGTATCACGAGCATATGGCCAAGGTGTTCGATGAGAGGCCCTGGATCTGGTCGAGCCATGTGTGGAATATGTTTGATTTCGGCTGCGCGGCCCGCGACGAGGGCGGCGTGAAGGGCCGGAACAACAAGGGCCTGGTCACCATGGACCGGAAGACGAAGAAGGACAGCTACTACGTCTATCAGGCTTACTGGACCAAGGAACCCATGGTGCATCTGTGCGGCCGCCGCTACGCGCAGCGGGCCGGAGAGACCACCCAGATCCGCGTCTATTCCAACCAGCCGTCCGTCACGCTGTATATGAACGGCGAGAAAGTGGGCGAGCAGCAGGCGGAGAAGGTCTTCGTCTTCACAGTAGCCTTAAAGGACGGCTTCAATACGCTGGTGGCCGAGGCGGGACCGGTGAAGGACAGCATCACGCTGGAGAAGGTGGAGAAGGAGCCGTCGATCTATGTGCTCCCGGAGGTCACGGAGCGGGCGGAGGGCGTCGCCAACTGGTTCAAGCTGGCGGGCGACCTGGATCTGAAGGCGCCGATGGAGTTCCCGGAGGGCAAGTATAACGTAAAGGTTCCCATGGGCGAGATCGCCAAGTCCGAGGAAGCCATGAAGGTAGTGTCCGAGGCGGTCAAGCTGGCCACCAACATGAAGGTGGCGCCGGGCGAAGGCATGTGGGACATGATGAAGGGCATGGCGCCGCAGGCCATGGTGGAAATGGCCGGCTCCATGATGCCGGAAGGATTCCTGGAGAGCCTGAACGCGAAGCTGATCAAGATCGATCGGAAATGATAATATGACTGAGCGATAAGGGGCTGCCGCAGACGGAGGGGGCTGATATAAGGCCCGCGGCCGGAGCGGCAGCCCATTGTGCTGTGTCAGAAGAAGTGGGAAAGTCATATGCCCCAAAAGCGAGCAGCTACCGGGGAGCAGTGATCTCCGGGGTCAGCTGTATAGTATAAAAGGAGAAAAATAATGGATAAAAAGATTCGTTTCGGACTGATCGGCATCGGCACCCAGGGAGGCACCTACGCGGGGTTTTTGGCCGGCAAGGCCGGAATTCCCGGAATAGCTGCGCCCGAATGTCCACCGCACTGCGCGCTGGGTGCGCTTTGCGATATCGACCCGGTGAAGGAGAAGATGTGCCGGGAGAAATACCCCGAGATCCCATTTTACAGGGACTGGAAGGAAATGGTGGATTCCGACGACGTGGACGCGGTGATCACCACGGTGCCCCATTACCTTCATCACGAGATCGCCATCTACTGCCTGGAGCACGGAAGAAATGTGCTGGTGGAGAAGCCTGCCGGCGTCCGTGCCAAGGACGTTCTGGCCATGAACGCCTGCGCCGCGGCCCATCCCGACGTGGCCTTCGGCATCATGTTCAACCAGCGTACCAACAAGCTTTACCAGAAGGTGAAAGAGATCGTGGCCTCCGGCGAGATGGGCCAGATTCGCCGCAGCCAGTGGATCATCAATTCCTGGTGGCGTCCCGACAGCTACTATCAGCAGAGCGAGTGGCGGGCCACCTGGGGCGGAGAAGGCGGAGGCGTCCTGGTCAACCAGGCCCCGCATCAGCTGGATCTGTGGCAGTGGATCTGCGGCGTGCCGGTGAAGGTCTACTCGAAGAACCTTAACGGCTGCCACCGGGATATCGTGGTCGAGAATGACGTGACCATGATGGTGGAGTTTGCCAATGGGGCTGTGGGCACCTTTATCACCTGCACCCATGACGCCAACGGCACCGACCGACTGGAGATCGACCTGGACGGCGGCAAGATCGTGGTGGATAACAGCCGCATTGCTACGGTGTACCGCTACGTGAAGGACGGAAAATATGTGTCTGAGGATGAGCTCAACGCTACTATGGATATGATGCAGGTAGCCCGGCTTACCAGCAGCAATTCCGGAGGCGGCCTCTGCGAGACGGAGACCATCGAGAATACGGACGGCTGGGGCCGTCAGCACACGACCGTCATGGAGAATTTCGCCCTTCACTGTCTGACGGGAAGTCCTCTGCTGGCTCCCGGTTCCGATGGCATTAACGGCGTAAACCTGGCCAATTCCTCCCAGCTGTCCGCCTGGACGGGCCGGGAGGTGCCCAATCCCTGCGATCCCGAGGAGTATGCCAGGGAACTGGACAAGCGGATCGCTGAAGAAGGAAAGTTCCCCGTCCGCGGGTGATCTGCCGGGCGCCAAGATACGAAGGCGTGCGGTTCTACTACGGCGCCTCCCACGCGAAAATGGTGGAGCGCTTCCGCCTGGCGGTGGAGAGCGGCGGAGACGATTACATTCATGTCCGGGACGCCGTGATGGTCATCCGGCTGATGGAGACGATCTTTCAGTCGGCGAGGGAAGACCGGCTGATCGGGGTTCTATGAGAATTAACAGTTTTGTGAATGATAGAAAGAAAAAACAGGGAGAAAAACAGGAGAGATAAGGAGAGAAAACTATGGCTGAGAAAGGTTTGATCGGCGTCCAGATGAGCACCATCGCCCCCGCGAAGATGCCTCATTTCGACGCCTTCGAGTCCATGCAGAGGCTTACGGATATCGGCTACCACTGCATCGAGATCTCCCAGGTGCCGATGACGCCTGAAAATGTAGCCGGATTCCGCCGCTCCATCGACGAGCTGGGGATGAACGTGTCCTCCTGCACCGCCTCCGTGGCGCCCATGGCGCCGGGAATGCCGGGAGAATATCTGAACGATCCCGACGGATTTAAGAAGATCGTCGGGGACTGCCGGGCGCTGGACTGCGATATGCTGCGCATCGGCATGCTGCCCATGACCTGTATGGGCAGCTATGAGAAGGCTGTGGACTTTGCCAGACAGGCGGAGGAGATCGCCCTTAAGCTTAAGGAGGAGGGCATCGACCTTTACTACCACAACCACCATGTAGAGTTTGTCCGCTATAACGGGCAGTATCTGCTGGACATCATCCGCGAGAACGCCCCGCACATGGGCTTCGAGCTGGACGTCCACTGGATCCACCGCGGCGGTGAAAACCCTGTGGAGATCATTAAGAAATACGCCGGTTCTATCCGGCTGCTTCACTTAAAGGACTACCGCGTCGGCGAGATGCCGGTTCCCGAGGGCGGTTTAAACCCGGCGGATCGTGCGTCCATGGCGAAGTTCATGTCGAACTTTACCAATATCATTCAGTTCGCCGAGGTCGGCGAGGGCAGCATGCCGAT
>CANQBX010000080.1 GCA_947589095.1 uncultured Lachnospiraceae bacterium | reverse complement strand
ATCCACATAAATACGATAATAGGCATACCTGCGTTCCCGGAGAGAATGATATGGCTCAAAAGATTCTGCCACCGGAAGCCGTTTTAGAATAGCAGCTTCCACCTTATCCAATAAATCATTCGCAGCCTTCGGGTTTTTTAATTCTTCTGCAATATAAGTTATCTTTTCATCGAGATCCTCGTAAAAAAGCGGCAAATAACGTAGTCTGTACTTTTCACCGTACATTCAGCTTCCTCCGCAAACTTCCAAAAACCTCCTCATGGTTCATCCGAGCGCTATTTCCCTCTGCCATTTTATCTGCCCTATCCAAAGCCAACTCTACGCCGTCTGTCAGTTTGGAATACTCCTCTAAACTAAGTACCACCATTGCTCCATATCCGTTTTTTGTTAAATAAACCGGTTCTCCCGCATTGACGATCTTTTCAATATCAGGAAATTTGTTCCTCAAATCCGAAACAGGTCTGATCTGCAACATACGCAACTCTCCTTATCAAAATTTTATCTTAATTTTATCATTTCCTGTATTATACCAAACCATTCCTAAAAAAGCAACTTCATCTTGAACTTTCTGCTTTCTGCTTTTTTCTCATTTAAATAGCTTTCTCAGAGCGTTCGGTGAATCCGGCCGTTCTTTTTTGCTGCCATATACACGTCTTTAATTATACGTTTCATGCCACCCCCAATCAGGACGTTGTAGGGCATTACCAATCCATCTGATATTATCACATCTCTGAATGGCATAAACGTTGCCTCAAGCATCAGTGGCATTGGCGCTCCAAAAAACATCTCCTCCCAACTCGAGACGATGCCACTTACCTGATATACTTCTTCATTTTCCAAAGAAATGAAGATCGTTCCCTTTTTCAGATGCCGCTCCATCAAAAACTTTCCCTGAATCCGCCGTTTCCAGCTTCGAATAATTTCCTTATGTTCTTCCGGAATGTCTTCGTTTTCTTTCAGATAGTCATCTATTATTGTGACATCGGACCACAACTTGTTCGCTACTTCTTTCACATCTGCCGGATTTAGGCCTTTTGCCGTCGCCATCCTCTTCATCTTACTGTTAATCCGATACTTCTTGTTCACAAAGTCCAGCAGCGGCAGCCATAATTTATAATATAGTCGTCCATCTTCCTGTGATAAAGTCATCGCTTAGTCCTCCTTCCAGCCCTGGATTCTATTCACCCGCTTTTATCTCCCACATACATCATAGCATATGTGGAGAAAAAGGACATAGCCCCAATATACCCTGTCACCAATCCTGCATTTTGTCTTCAGCGCCAAATGTCATTTCCAGAAGTTCCGCTGCAATCTCTTTGCTGCAAACTCTCATCAGATTATCCTCAGCATCTTCCTTTGACAGCAGGTTCACGCTTCCATACCAGACGATCTCCTGGTCGATTACCGCATAATGCTCGCAGGAGTCTTCCACCATCCGAATTTCAAATCCAGCTTTCCGCAGACGTTCCATAAGTTCCATCCGGACATCATCCCGGCCATATTTATAAGCATCCGGATGCCATGTAACAATTGTCACTTTAACTCTGGATTCCTGACGCTTGCCAAGAACAGTTATGATGCGGTTCACCTTCTGATTATTTAACCTTGGGCTGGATATGATAACCCCTGACCTGGCCTCTTCAAGATCTCTCCAGTATGTCTCCGCATAATTGTCAATATCATAAATGGCATTTGCTTTCTGCTTTTTTCCGGCCATACTGACACAGAGTTCATATCCGATCTTTTTGTATGCCTTTAGCCTCGCCGCGTACATTTTATCGAATTTTGGAATGTGACTGTCCACATAATCGTACACTATGACATTTTCTTTTCCCTCATAGTCCCTGTTAAGACGGCCGACATATTGCTCTACCACGTTCTCTCCTGAAACCGGAGTCGCCATAAACAAGGTATCCAATCTCGGATAATCAAATCCTTCTCCAAGCAGAGAACCTGTTCCTACAAGGATAAGACTTTCTGAATCAGCTACGGCGTTCAGCTCTGCCACCTGCGACCTGCGCGCTTTTGTACCGTCAGAGCCTGTCAGCAGAATCAGTCTGTCAGCATATTTTTTCAGCTTCTCAGACAGCTTTCTGGCATGGTCAACATATTTGGTCAGTACGACCGGCGTTCGCCCGGATTTTACACAATCCGCCACATCCCTGACAATCTGCTCATCGCGAACGTCATTATTCCTTATCAGTTCATAGGCGTCATTGCCATACGGAGTCTTGGACAAATGATGCGGTTTTACCGTACGTGTGAAACGGGGATATACCAAATGATCGATATTCTGTTCTCTGGCCCTGTCCTTTGCCGTAAATCTGTACCTGACAGGGCCAAGAAGAAATTCATTTATCTTTTCCTTGCCATCTCCTCGTTTCGGTGTTGCCGTCACACCATACACATATTTTGCATTGATTGCCTGAAGCACCTCTATTGCGCTGTCGGAAGCAGCATGATGACATTCGTCAAAATATACCTGCGCGTAATCCTTTAGCATAGGATGGAAGCCATCTTTCTTTTTCAGGGAACGGATCATTGCTACGTCCACTATACCCGTCAGAGTATCATGTGTTCCCTGGAGGTTTCCGATCAAAGATTTTCTTTTCCTTGTTTGACCGGTCCTTGTTTTGTATTCCGGAAACTCCTCACTGATATCCAGAAACTGATCCAGACGTCTGAGCCACTGATTCATCAGATCCGTCCGATCTACAAGTATCAAGGTGTTCACACCTCTCCTTGCAATCATGCTGCAGCATACTACCGTCTTTCCAAACGCTGTGGCGGCATGAAGTATACCGGTTTCATTTTCAAGCATTGGCTCCACAGCCTGTACCTGCGACTCTCGCAGTTCTCCTTTAAAAGCCACATGGATCTTCCGGCCAGCTGTGCGTTTGTCCTCTATTTCATATCTGACTCCGGCTTTATCAAAACGCTTCTGGATCTCTTCCCTGAGCCCCCGCGGCAGGATAATATATTTTCCCTCATCATCTCCAAGGTAAATGAATCTTGACTCATCATAATTAGGCATGTCCATTGCCTGGTTCTGGAAATACTGCCGGTTTGAGAATGCTGCCATTCGGCGCAGCTGTCTCTTTATCTTATTCGACATTCCCGAGGAATCTATATAGATACGGTCAGCCAATACGATATGCACAGTACCTTTCACGCCGCCTGCGTCAATCTCCGAATCCTTATCCCACGGAGCATCGTTATCATCCGCTTCTCCTGTGCCGCCCGCGCAATACCATAAGGAAAGATAATCTTCTATCTCCTGTCTGCTTAATCTTTTCGTGCCTGCAAGTGCTTTTAACTGATCCTCATATGCGTTCCAATTATCATCGACAAAAGCACTGTTGCCCGCTTTCAGAGCCTGGCCCTGCAGCGGAAGCGCAATGACATTGCCAAGACCTCCCTCCGGAAGGACATCCTGATTCGGTATCATACGGTCATAGTACTTGAAAGACTTTAGATTTACAGATTCCGCGCCCTTCTCAAGCAACGCAAAGCCAAATCTCCTTGCCAGTCTGGCCGGAATCATCTCCTTAAAAAATATCCAAAGATGTGCGCCTTGCCCCGATCTCGACCGTTCCGTCAAGGCGTCTATCTTAAGATTCCTGCAAATACGGCGAAGAGCATTTATTTCCTCTTTCCAGTTATCATCATTATTCGCATGGTCTTCCTGCTCTGCCCCTTTTGCGTGATTATCAAAATCAAATACAAGCAGCTGGCAAAGATTGTTCTCCAGCGTCGGATAAATTGCTACCACATCATTCCCATTTGGATCTGCACCAATCATGTGCGCCTTTATGAGCGGCAGTGTGATCGGTTTATATGCCTTTAACTCACAGTCCTTACATCGAACACTGTCCTTTTTCTGTATATGGCAGCCCCGATCCCATCGATTAAAACATTGAGTATAATACCCATTTTTTCCTGTCTTCGGATTCGTATAACGAAGGTCAAACACATCCTTTCTTCCACGGCAGAACATCATAAAAAAATCATTGGCAATCTTATCCGTAACTTCAAATCTCTTTATTCTGGATCCCTGGTCCGGATCGTAAATATCTGCAGATCCATTATTGTTGTCCGTTACAATATCCGCATACGAAATCCCGGCTTCATCAAGGCGCTTTTTCAGAAGCAGGTTTTCATTTTCCAATGCCTCAATCCTTGCCAGCAGTTCTCCTGCTGCATCTGTTTGATGCTTTTCCAACTCCTCCATAATCATCACACTCCCGGCAACTCCCCTTAAAATCTCTAATAACTCTAACAACTATAATTTATTCTAATTTGTTAGAGTTTTTTTATAGAACGCGCCGCGTCCCGCACCGTACAACTGAATAACCTTGTCCTTAACTAACTGACGCAATAGCCAGGAAGCGTGATTTGGCGTACACCTGCATAACTCCACAATATCGTCTCTGGTAATCTTATTGTACTGATTCAGGTGCGTTACAATCAATTCACGCTCCTGTATCGTATCCCAACCACGCTGCCGAGTGTAACCCGCCTTATTATTAGTAATAGAATATACTTTAGCGCTGAGCATATAGCGCCTTGCACTGCCGTTTCCGATGCCTTCCACCATGCCCAATTCAATCAGCCATTCAACAACAGAGCGGGCATCTGAAAGCGTTTTCTGGATCGCGGCACTCAGGCGCGATATAGAGGTCCGGCGCTCAGATTTGAGAACCGATAAAACAATTAACGCATCCAGCGGCATGACCTTTTGCAGCCGTGATTCTTCGGAAACGATCATTCTAATATAATTTTCATCCAATTCCGTGCTATTCAGACGAAGCACTACAGAAGCATTTGTCGATGCGGAATAATCGGGAATCGCGTGCCCGCTGCGTAACATGGCAGTATAGATTTTATCAATACCGCGGCCTGTCCGTTCCGCAAGACCGATCCGTTTTACTGCTTCAGCCAGAAGAACATTTCTGGGGGTAGGCGCAACCGTTAAAATATTGTCTGGAAAAATCCCTTCCAAAAATCCGCCCGGACTGGAAATAGACAGAACATTTTTTTGCAGCTGAACCTGAACGGCGCCAACCCGAAAATAATCCCTGTGAACCAGCGCGTTCACAAAGCCTTCTCGAAATGCATCCTTTTCATAGTTCGGGATAGGAACCCGGAATAAGCCGATCTGCAATTCCTGTTCTACAATACGAGACTGGAATAAAAGGTTCACTTTTTCAAATGTCTGCAAAAGAGACGTGTGCATCGCCGGAGGATTTACCTGAACGCTCAGGTCTTCTAAAACCTGAAATAAAACTTCATGACTGGGAACATATTGACGAATATACTGTTCATGACCAATCATCAGAAGACCGGCAATAGTGGGAAAACTCTCTTTATTTCTTTCTCGTACAAAGCCAAGCGCATTATCTAATTCATTATCCGGCAATTCCAGAAGCGATGCGTCTCCATGATAAATACGGATCATATTCCGCAGGCGTTCCCGTTCCAAAGGACTCAAGGCCACCGACGCTGGAATATCTTCAATCACCTGTGCAGACGGATCCAACGCCTGAATATAAGAAAGTCGCTGAAGAATCTCATAAGGTTTCAGCGCAACCGTTTCCGGCGTTCCATCCCGCTTAAGCCTTCTGCGCAAATATTTTCCCTCAGAGGTCATCATAAGCTGCCTGGAAATGGGAATTTCAATTGCCAGCACAGGGCAGCCATCCCAATCTTCCATGTGTGTGTGCACAAACAAGGATGGCATCGTATTATCCTGTATACTGGATTCCATAAACTGAAGGTTCTTATGCTGATTATGTACACCCGTAGGAGTTCCATCGTCCTCCATGCCTAAGAATAACCAACCGCCATCGGTGTTTGCCATTCCAACTAAATCTTCATACAATTTTGTCATAGAATAGCAATTCCTGTCACTTTTAAATTCAATAGCCAATGTTTCTTTAACTGGCCTTTCCACACAGGCACCTCCAAAAACTATAACTTTATCTCTAATTAATTATAATTATATCTGTTTTCAGTCTACTTTTCAACTAAAAGTTTTGTACTTCATCAAGAGAATTCATCCCTTACCATGTATTTGCCCATCATGATCAAAGTTGAAAACATGAATCATCTCTAACTATCTGTAATTAACTCTAACTTATAATTACTCGATAATCATCAAAACCGTAATGAATCTTTTCCGTTTTATTCAAACCGACACTTTTGTTACTTAATTCCAATACTCTACCTGGCTTTTATTCCAACCAAAAGTATTATATCCTCACCTTAACCCTGTCTTCCGGCTCGACCCGGCCGCAAAGAATCGGCGAAGCGGGATCATACTTCAGGAGATTGGACTCCACGCTGCTCGCGCTGTGATTTGCATAACAATACGCACAGCCATTTCCGCAGGTATTATACGTGCCAATATCCACGCTCGCCGCGCAGCCGCATTCCGCCCGCTGGTTCTTATCTCTATCTACATTCAGCCTGCGGCCGGTTATCCGTTCGATCAACTCCCGATCAATGCAGCGATTATGGACGATCCCGCATTCTTCCAGATCCATCTTTTCCGCGCAGCTGGCGACCGTAATGCCGTTTCTCCCCGCAATCTCATTTAGTTTCTCCGCGAATTCCCGGATCTCCCGCTCATTCGGGGCATGGCATGACAAGCGTTCCATATTCTTCCTGTTCTTGGGATAAATGTCCACGAAGCTTATGACGCACTTCTCCGTATATCCGCGCAGCGCCTTCGCGATGCAGCGAAACGCGTTCAAATGATATTCCCTGGTATACTGATCTGAAAAGAAGATCGGATCGTATCTCCAGATCACCCGCTCCCGGCCGATTCTGTTCGACAAGTTTTGAAACGCCGGAATCAGGACCGTCCGTTTATCCGGAAGGTTCCTCTCGACATCCCGCCCGTACCCCGTAAGCGTAAATTGAAAATAATACGCATATTCTTTCAGCTCGTCAAGCCTCTCCATCATAGGGGCCGGATTCTTGGTCCAGAATATGATGCAGTCTGTCCCATCGGGAGTGAGCCGGATTTCGCTTACCTGACGGTAGTTCATCGGGTTGCGGACATACACGAAGCCCGCTTTGATTCGGTTATAGAACCATTCGGAATAGTAGTTGGGGATGTCTGTTCTTCGGCTGACGCTTAAGAGCATGGGAACTTCCTTTCCGGTATTCGTATCTTTTCATAATGTTTCCTGGTAAAACCATACTTTTCGATACATATCCACATCTGAATCCGGTCAGTAAAACTCCTGCCGCGGACAACTCGGCAAAGAGCAAATTGCTTTTCAGCCGCGCGCATGCTTCCCGGCTGTTTACAATTTTCACAGACATTATACTGTAGATTCTGCGCAAATTCAATGTAAGCATAGGATTTCTCTGCATTTGCATTTTCAGATGGCAAATAGCAAGCCGACTGTAGGATTACTATTTTGTTTCCTGCAAAGCAGCCGCGCTCCGAGACAGAATGAATTGACAAGCCGGGAAAGTATCCGTAAAATATACTTTATGAACCAACGCGCCGGTCAGACGGGCACCTTATTTCCGCCCGGCGCTGCCGAAAATGTCCCGGCGAAGGCATACGCCCGCATAAGGAGAACCGTTATGACCATGACCTTACAGGAGAAATACATGAAAGCCGCTATCCGCGAGGCAAAAAAAGCGCAGGCGCTGGGCGAGGTACCCATCGGCTGCGTAATCGAATACGAAGGAAAGATTCTTGGGCGCGGCTATAACCGGCGCATGACAGACCATACGGTCCTGGCCCACGCCGAAATCGCCGCCATCCGGAAAGCCTGCCGGAAAATGGGCGACTGGCGGTTGGAGGGATGCACCATGTATGTGACGCTGGAGCCCTGCCCCATGTGCGCCGGGGCTATCGTCCAGGCGCGGATCCCACGGGTCGTCATGGGATGCATGAATCCGAAAGCCGGCTGCGCCGGATCGGTACTGGATCTGCTGCACGAGCCGGGCTTCAATCACCAGGTCGAGACAGAGACCGGCGTACTGGAAGAAGAATGCTCGCAGATGCTGACGTCATTTTTCAAGGCCCTGCGGGCTGCCAGAGCTGCAGCAAAAAGCCCCGCCGGCTCGCCGCCGGACGCGGACTCCGAAACAGTCTGAATCCCCGAACCGCACAGCGGATACGCGTCCCGCACGCAGCCGCCGGATCCGGCATCAGAACTTCTTCCATGTATTCCGTGACAAAAGCACCAGCAGAGGGAACAGTTCCAGACGTCCTGCAAGCATATCGAAGATCATCACCAGAAGCGACCGGGCCGAATACACCGAATAATTCGTTGAGGGGCCTACCAGGGAAAGTCCCGGGCCGATGTTATTGAGCGTTGCCGCCACCGCTGTAAAATTCGTCACCGCGTCCAGATTATCGATGGACAGCAGCAGCACGGAAATGGAAAACACCGCGAAATAAGCGGCAAAAAAAACATTGGTCGCACGCACCACCTCATGATCCACGCTCTTGCCGTCCATCCGCACCTTCATCACGCCGTCCGGATGCACATACGTCCAGATTTCCTTACAAACCGTTTTAAACAGGATCACGATACGCGACACCTTGATTCCGCCGCCGGTACTGCCGGAGCAGGCGCCGACAAACATGATCATGACCAGCATCGTCCGCGACATCTCCGGCCATAGATCGAAGTCCACGGTCGAGTAGCCGGTGGTCGTGATGATAGACGCCACCTGGAACGCCGCCTGCTGGAACGCCTTCGCCAGACTGTCGAACAGGCCGTAATGCCACACATTGAACGTGACGATCAGGATCGCCGCCAGGATAATGCCCAGGTACGCCCGGACCTCTTCCATCTTGAACGCCGCCGCGGCCCTGTGAAACAGGATGAAGAAATACGCGTTAAAATTGATACCGAACAGGATCATGAAAATGGTGATGACCACCTGATTGTAAACCGAATAACCGGCGATGCTGTCGTTGCGCACGCCGAAGCCGCCGGTACCCGCAGTACCGAAGGACAGCGTCAGCGCGTCAAAGAGCGGCATACGCCCCAGAAGGAGCAGGCACACTTCGATCACTGTCATGCCGATATAGATAAGATAGAGGATCTTCGCCGTCGTCTGAACCTTCGGCACAAGACGGCTCACCGAAGGCCCCGGGCTCTCTGCCTTCATGAGGCTCATATGGAAACCGCCGCTCATTGGCAGGAGCGTCAGAAGGAATACCAGCACGCCCATGCCGCCGATCCAGTGCGTGAAGCTGCGCCAGAACAGAATGCTCTTCGGAAGCGGTTCCACCGCCGCCAGGATGCTGGCGCCGGTGGTCGTAAAACCCGACACAGCCTCAAACAGCGCCTGAACCGGATCCGGGATCGCGCCGCTGAAGACGAAGGGCACAGCGCCCATCACGCTGATCGCCAGCCAGCTAAACGCCACAGCCACAAAGCCCTCGCGGGCGAAGAACACGCTGTTGTCCGGGCGCTTCCCGCGCAGAAGCAGCCCGAAAGCGGCGCAGGCCAGCACGGATACCGCCAGCGCCCAAAACGCCGATTCTCCATAAATCACCGCCACGATACAGGACGGAACCATCAGTGCCCCTTCCAGGATCAGCGTCATTCCCACGATATATCGGATAATCGAATAATTCATAACACGCACCTATCTTGCCAGAATATCATTGATGTCCTGAAGCCCTTTCTGGGTCGTAACGATAATGACCGTGTCCCCCGGCCGGATACTGTCCTGACCTTTGGGAATGATCACATTGCCGTCGTGGTTGATGCTGCAGACCAGAAGATCCTTCTTAAGCCTGCGGCTCAGCTGCGCCAGGGTCATATTGGCTACCAGACTGTCCGGTTTCACGGAGAATTCCAGCGCCTCGGCCCGGTTATCCAGGATATGGCACAGGGTCTGTACGCTGCCGCCGACCGAGTTCTGCTGGGCCCGGACATACTGGAGGATATTGTCGGCGGTTATATACTTCGGATACACAACGCTGCCGATATCCAGCTTCTGGATGATACTGTCGAACGCCAGCCGGTTCACCTTCGTCACCAGCTTGGCCTTCGTCCTGTCCTTGGCGAACTGAGACAGGAAAATATTCTCCTCGTCGATCGGCGTCAGGGACACGATCGCCTGGGCCGACAGAAAGCCTGACTGCAGAAGGATCTTCCGGTCGGAACCGTCGCCGTTAATGACGGATACGTCCGGCAGAGCCTCGCAGAGCATCTCGCAGCGCTCCCGGTCGCGTTCCACGATACGCACGTCGATCTTCGACTCGCTCAGCTGCTGGGCCAGATAGTAACCCAGCGTACCGCCGCCCACGATCAGGGCGTTCTTCACCGGGCGGGTCGAAAGCCCCAGATCCCGGAAGAAGCGCTGACAGTCCTCATGAGCCGCCACAATGGAAACCAGATCATTATCTTGAAGCACGAAATCACCCCGGGGAATCGCGATCATCTCGTCCCGCTCCACGGCGCAGATCAGCACCTTTGGCAGACGGTCCGCCAGCTTGTACATGGGCTGACCGCTCATGCCAAACTCCGGCAGGAGCTTGAATTTGACGATCTGTACATTGCCTCCGGCAAATGTATCGATCTGAATCGCCGACGGGAATTTAAGGAGCATCGCGATCTCCTGCGCCGTTGTATATTCAGGATTGATGATCATGGAAATACCCATGCTCTCCTTGATGAAGCTGATGTCCTTCTGGTACACCGGATTACGGACGCGGGCAATCGTGCGGCACTGGCTGACCTTGCGGGCCACCAGGCAGCACAGCAGATTCAGCTCGTCGGAGCCGGTAACGGCGATCAGCACGTCCGCCACGCCGACGCCGGCTTCCTCCAGAACGCCGATACTGGCGCCGTTGCCGGCGACGCAGATGGCATCCACCTCCTCATTGAACTCCGCGAGTTTGCGCGACTGGGTATCTACGATAACGATATCATGATTCTCTTCGCTCAGCTGCTGGGCCAGGGCGCGGCCCACTTTGCCGCAGCCGATTATGATGATTCTCATAAAATTACAGAAACCTCCGTACAGACAACAGTATGCCAGCCGGCGGCATACTGCACAATACATACGCGAACAGTATAGCACTAATTGTTGAATTTCTCAACACCCAAAATCCCATTCCGCTTGAAAGTATGGCGTTTATGCGGTAAGATGAAGGTATCGCGATGACCGGATATTTAGGGGAGCACACAAAGCGGCCGCGCGGCAAACAGATAAAAGGACGAAAACCATGGCAAAGATGAAAATATGCGGACTGCAGAAAACGACTCTGCTGGACTACCCGGGCAAGGTAGCCGCCACTGTGTTTCTGGGCGGCTGCAATTTTCGCTGCCCGTTCTGCCATAACACAGACCTTCTCACAGGCAGCGCACCGGAACGGATGACGACAGAAGAACTGCTGAAGTTTCTAAAGCGCCGCCAGGGAATCCTGGAAGGCGTGTGCATTACCGGCGGCGAACCGACGCTGTGGCCGGAAGACGTGGCGGAACTGATGAGCCGGATCAAAGAAATGGATTATCATGTGAAACTGGACACCAACGGCTACCGGCCCAAGGTGCTTAAGGACCTGTGCGGTCTCGGCGTTGTGGATTACGTAGCTATGGATATCAAGGCAGGGAGATGGCATTACGCGGAGGTATGCGGCCGCGCTCCGATAATCGGTTCAACCATTCATCACGCCGGACAGCCGGCAGCCGGCGCGCCGAACCGCGAGGTACATCCGGCGGAAGACGCGGCAGCGGAGGACGGCTTCCGATTCTCTTCCATCGAAGAGAGCGCCGCCTGGCTGATGGAAGGCCATGTGCCTTACGAATTCCGCACTACAACAGTAAAAGGAATCCACACAGCAGAGGATTTCTCCGACATAGCCGCCTGGATCGGCGGCTGTGAGCGGTATTTTATCCAGGGCTTTGTGGATTCCGGCAATGTACTGAAAAGCGGTTTCTCGGCGTACAGGCGGGCCGAGCTGGATGAGTTCCTGCATATCGTCAGGAAGACCATTCCGAATGCGGAGATCCGCGGCGTGGATTACTGATCTGCAGCTCTTCCGCTTCCTGTTCCTGCTTCGGTCAGCCGTATATCCGTATACCAGTACCCGAACCGCCCGTCGCCTGCAGGCTGCATTTTCGAGAGAACGAAATTCGGGAACCCGAACATGGAGGCCATGTATTTCTCATTGCTGTAGTAATGGCCGGGAACGCCCAGGAGGAAGCGGACGGCGCCGTCGGGCGACGACAGCCGTGCCAGGATCAGGTAGCGGTGGTTGTAATAGCCATGAAGAAGGAAGCTGTTATTACCATAGCTCCATGTCTCTCGCGGGAGCAGGCCGATGTCCTGCGGCTTGATCAGAAGGATCTCGCAGCCGCCGTGATAATCGAAGGCCTGAATCTTCGGATAATGTCTCTTAAAATGGCTCCAGAGGCGGCTGATGTCATCCCGTTCCGGCTGATCCGCGGATTCCGGAAGCGGAAACTGCGCGTCCGGCTGTCCGGAAATTTCCTGCGGCGCTGAAGGCGCGTCCGGCTGCGATATCCGCGGCGCTTCCGCCGGTTCTTCCGGCCGCGGCGCCGGGACAATTTCCGGCCGCGGTACCTTCGGCGGCTGAACGGCCGGCTTTTCCGGCCGCGGTATCGCGGGCACTTCCGCCGGCGGCCGATCTGCAGGCTTTTCCAGCGGCATCGCGGGCACTTCCGCAGGCGGCCGATCCGCTGGCTTCTCCGGCTGCGGCATCGAAGGCGCTTCCGCCGGCGGCTGATTCGCTGGCTTTTCCGGCTGCGGCATCGCGGGCGCTTCCGCCGACGGCTGATTCGCTGGCTTCTCCGGCTGCGGCATCGCGGGCACTTCCGCCGGCTTTTCCGGCCGCGGTATTTCCCCGGCCAGCTCTCTCTCAATGCTTTCCGTCACCGATTCCCGGCGCGAACCGTCCATGTCCGCCAGATTCTTCTCCGTGATCTCGGCGGCCGGTACATTCTCCATTTCCCTCGCCTCGGCATTCGCTGATGTGGCCTCCTCCAGTTCCACGGCAGCCGCGTGAGCGACCGCGTCCTCCCAGATCGTGGTATAGCAGCGCCAGGCGTCGTCTGCACCGTGAATCGTCAGGCCGTAGCACTGATCCATGCTATACCCGGAACCACTGACATTATCATACGGCACCGTGACCCGGAATTCTCCGCTTCCGCCCCGCAGAAAAATCTTTCCCAGCACGATCTCCCTGTCCGCAGCCAACAGATAGACGCCCACATCCTGGCCTCCCATATAGATCCGGCGGACGCTCACCTGGATCTTGCACTGGCCGCCGCGGGCCTCAATCTTGGCAAAGCCGATATTACGGCCTTTCACACCGCCCTCATACGCATATATGTAAGAAATCAATCTTCGATAGTCAGACATCGTTTCTATCCTTCCTTCCCTTCGCTTCCGATATATTTCTCCCGATCCGCGATACGTATGCTTCTCCCGCCGCGGCCGGACAGGCTGTCCCGCTCTTGTATCACTATAATTTATGAAGAAACCATTGCAAACATTCCGAAAAAATGGTACAATAATCATAAATATGGCCGAAAACAAAGTTTCCGAGTGGAGGTATTACAGATGAAAATTTACAGAACAGCCGATTATCAGGAAATGAGCCGTACAGCCGCCATGATCCTGGCCGCGCAGATCCGGCTGAAGCCCGACTGCGTACTGGGCCTGGCCACCGGATCTACCCCGGTAGGAGCCTATGAAGAACTCATCCGGCAGTATCGGGCCGGATATCTGGATTTCTCTCAGGTGAGAGCCGCCAATCTGGACGAATACCGCGGTCTTACGCGCGATAATGACCAGAGCTATTACTATTTCATGCAGCAGAATCTTTTTAAACATGTGAATATCCGGCCGGAGAACACATTTATTCCCGACGGCTCCCGTCAGGATTCGGATGAGGAATGCGCCCGCTACGAAGCCGTTCTGTCTCAGCTTGGCGGTGTGGATCTGCAGATCCTCGGTCTGGGCCATAACGGCCACATCGGTTTCAATGAACCGGCGGATACGTTTGCGAAGGTCACTCACTGTGTCGATCTGACGCGCAGCACCATCGAAGCGAACCGGCGTTTCTTCGAGAAGGAGGAGGATGTACCCCGTCAGGCCTATTCCATGGGCATCGGCACCATTATGCGGGCGAAGAAGATCCTTCTGCTGGTCAGCGGCAGTGAGAAAGCCGCCATCCTGCGGGAAGTAGTCGCCGGGCCGGTAACACCTCGGGTCCCCGCGTCCATTCTGCAGTTCCATCCGGATGTAACGCTGATCGCGGACGAAGCAGCGCTCTCGCGATTGAACGCATAACCAACGCAGTCTTCAGGCCGCGCGGCTTTAAACCGCGCGGCCGATTTTGTGTTAGCTCTTGAATCGAACCTGGATTTGCGATAAAATATGACCAGATGCTAATTTCTGCCAGGGGGAAAATACTATGGAATACAGGATCTGTCCGATCTGCGATCAGAAGATGACCGGGGCGCATTACTGCGTCCACTGCCGCCAGTGGATCCGGAATCCGCTGACCATTAACGTAAATTACTATCTGAACGAGAGGCATCCGGATACAGAGCACGACTGCTCCTATCACGATTACGATGATCCCGCTTACAAAATGCCTTCCCCGCAGACTGTGCCCAATCAGGCAGCACGGACAGCCGTGCCGAACCGACCCGTCCGAAAGGTCATCCCCAACCAGCCCCGCAGGACGGCACAGGCTTCCGGCACCGGCGGCAGAAATATTCTTCCGGCTGTCGTAATCGCGATCTTTATTATCGCAATGTGCGTTATAACCGTCTTTTTCTCCCTGTTCAAAGCTATCCAGGATTGGATTCCGGACGACATCGCGCTGTCAGCGGATTCTCTTGACGAACTTCTGGAACAGTGGGATCCCGGCGCGGACAACGGAGATTACGAAGACGTCGAATATAAAAGCTGGGAACTCGATGAATCCGACGTAGCCTCCGCCGGCGTCAACTGCAACAGCTACGGACATTTCAGCGTCACCGGAGAACAGATGGCTTCCGGACTGGCTGACGCAATCCTTGACATGGGATATTCCGCCGGCTCGGACGACAGCTTCTCCACCAACACAGAGGATTCCTTCGGATACACCAGCTTCAACAAATACCGCTACTACACCTTCAGCAGCGGCGACTCCCTGTCGGTCATCTCCGACACAGCCACCGATCAGCTGCATTCTGTCAGCATCTCCTGGGCGGATCCGGACGAAGCGCTTCAGATCGCGAAGACCGTCACCGCCCTTATGAGAGACAGCGGCGACTGGACGCTGTCAGAAGCAGAAACGGCTGCCTGGCTCGACAATCTGAAAAACCGCCTTCCGGAGCTGGAATACGAGAGCGTCACTCCCGAAGGCCTCGGCAGCGGTATCGATATATTCGTTGCCTCTTACGAGTCAGATAATTATTACATTTCATTTAATAACTGGGGAGACTGAAGCTTATCCTGACGGCTTCAGACGGCAGAACCCTGCCACATCCTGCCGCCGAACCGCAGCGGTTTCTCCTCTATGGACGGCGCAGCGGTAACCGGAACCATGAAATAATTAACACGGTAATGACCGGCCCCCTGCGTCCGGGCGAAGCTGCGGTCAATGCGGGCATAAGCGATCGGACAGTCCTCCTGCTTAAGGCCTATCAGAATAATAAGAAACTGATTCTTGCCATAGCGGGTGTAGACATCCGTACGGCGCAGCGATACACGGATCGAATGGCTCAGCTGTCCGACCATTTCCTCAAAACGGCTGTCGTTATCATCTATATTCAGGCTGCCGTTCCTGTCCGTAATCGTGCAGAGTACCAGATAAAGCGACTGACCGGTGCGCTCCATGCGGCGCATTTCATACCGGTAAGCTCCGACAAAAGAAGCGTAGTCGCAATAATATGCCCCCTGCTCATATTTCTTCTCTTCCAAATCACTGCGTATTTCCAAAAGCCCTTTCGATGAACCCTTCATGTGGAGGCTGATATTACGGGTACGTTCCGCCATCTCATCCGAAGGCCGGATACCAAATTTGTCCATGAGGATCCGGGTGGACTGCTCGGATATTTCCAGCGCTTCCTTCCAGCGGCCCAGGCCGATCAGGGCATCCAGCTCGGCAATGAACCATTCCTCATAAGGATACATACGGCCGACCTCGCGCGCAACAGCCAGCATTTCCTCATAAGCGCCTGTTCCGGACAGATACTCGAGATAGCGGCGGGCGCAATCGAAATACAGCTCCTGGTAACTGGCCTGCCGGGCCGCTACCCATAACTCAGCCGACAGATCGGGCAAAAACTCACCGGTGTAGAGGGACAGCGCCTGAGAAAGAAGCTGCATATCCGAATCCCGAAGCGCCTTCTCAGCGGTCTCTCCGAATCGGAGCGCATCCACCCAAACATCGATTCCGGAAGGATTCCAGCGGAAAATCCCTTTCTCATTCAGCTGTTCGTTCTCCTCCAACAGTCCGAACGCCGCCATCTGCTTGCGCAGGCGGAATGAAACGGCTCGCAGATTGCCGGCGTCATTGCCCGGCTCGCTGTCGCCATAAAGCTCATCCAGTACCTTCTGACGGGGAACGCCATTCCGGCCATAATAAAGCAGGAGGATCAGAAGACGCATGGTCTTACTGTAGATTCCCCCTGGAAACTCCAGCGCTCTGTCATTCAATATGATCTGAAACTCACCGAACATATGCACGCGCAATGTATCCATATGCCCAAGTCCCCCTGCCAAAATCGAATCAATTAGAAATATTATATACGATTCGTTATTTAAAATCAATATTTGCCAGGGGGAATTTGCAGAAAAATAACGAAGGTGAAGTGAAAAGTTAACTTCCACTTCTGAGGGGCCCAAGTAGAAATTAGTCTTTCTCCAACCTCCACTTGAAAT
>CANQBX010000079.1 GCA_947589095.1 uncultured Lachnospiraceae bacterium | reverse complement strand
GGCGATATCGCCGTCGGCGCCATGACCGTTATCACCAGCGCCAGCCAGCTGGCGATGATGCCGATCCAGGGCGTCTGCCAGGGCGGCCAGCCCATTATCAGCTTCAATTTCGGCGCCGGCAAGCCGGAACGGGTCAAGAAGGCGTTCTGGCTTCAGTTTCGGGTCTGCGTCTGCTACGCGGCTGTGTTCTGGATCCTGATGATGGCCATTCCGCAGCTGGTAGCCGGCATCTTTACCTCGGATACGGCGCTGGTGGAGTATACCGGCTGGGCGATGCGCATCTATATGGCGGGCATCTTCGCCCTGGGCTTCCAGCTCAGCTGCCAGCAGAGCTTCATGGCGCTGGGGCAGGCTAAGATCAGCCTTCTGCTGGCCTGCCTGCGGAAGCTCCTTCTGCTGATACCGCTGATCTTTATTCTGCCGCTGTTTCTGTCCGATAAGGTGTTCGCGGTCTTTCTGGCGGAGCCGGTCAGCGACATCATCGCGGCCTCCGTCACTACCGCCATGTTCCTTTCCCGCTTTGACAGGATCCTCAGCCGCGGCGCGGCGAAGGTGTGAGAAAAACGACGGAAAGGGTTCTGCCAGTGAACGGCGCATATAAACGGATTCGTGATACGCATGCGTGGGGAAGCTCTTCGGAGCTTCCTTCTTTTGTGCTAAAAACATCCGTGGAAATCGAAAACTGTCCATATAAATTTCGCAAAAATCAGGTTCATTTCCTAAACGTCAATCGCAGACTATCGAGAAAATCCGAAAAAAGTAATATAATGGAGATATAGTAAAATCAGCAGCCTGGCTGAGAATGACGCTGCCAGCTTCATCAAACGGAGGAAAAGCATATGCCACAAGAACAGAACAAAAAGCCGGGATTTATGTCGGATGAGGATTTCCAGATCCTGGAGAGTCTCGGAGCGGCCGGCAGATTCTCTTATAATGCGCACAGGATAACCGGTACGGAACTGAACCGGGACCATCGGTACGGAGGGGTGGAAATGCTGGCCTGGGCCCAGGTACTGGCCGCAAATCCGCAGGTACGCTACGCGGATCTGATGGATCTGAGTTCTGCGGGCGTGCCGGAGAGCGGAGTTTCCCAGGAAAATCCGCAGGAGGCGCCCAACGCCCCCGGAGCGGAGGCTTCCAATACTTCCGAAATGCAGCAAAGGGCAGTTCTCGCGGAACAGCTGCGCGGCGCTTATCATTCTGTGATCGAAGCCCTGCAGGAGTACTGCGAACCGGAAGCGAAGACGGAGCACATGGCGGAGGTGCTCCATAACCTCATAAGCTGTGTGGGCAGGATGGATCTGAAAGAAGAGTTACTGTATGCGGCCGGCGCTGAGAGGAATCCGGCGCCGGAGAACGGGGAGCGCGTCCCGGCCGGAGACGCGGAGAGGATTCTGCTGGCGCCTTCCGGCCGCGATCGGATCAACGAGGTTTTAGCGAGCTTAAGCTATTTCGGCGGGATCAAGGCCTATCAGATGAGTCAGAATTTTAAGCCGGCGCGGGGCGGGTTCCAGACGTTCCGGAACGGAAGCGTACCGGAGGCGTATCAGAATCCGCAGTCTGCATATCCGGAAGGGACGAATCCGGAGGAGTACAGCGCCCATGCCCAACTGTACCGTTCTCTGGCGGCCATATCCAGCGGCCGGGAGATCGACGATTTCCGCAGGGCCATGCAGAATATGCGGGCCCTGGACGTGCGGAACCAGGCGGACAGCGCGCTCAGGGACCAGGAGGCAGGCACGAAGGAACTAAGCGATATCGAAAGGTATCAGCTGATCGCCAGGGAATATCTGCAGGCTTATACGATGCGGCAGATCGCCCAGGGCGGAGCGGCGGCAGACCTGCCGTTTGCCGACGCAGGGAATAACGTGTGGACGACGCAGCTCAATTCCATCATGATGCTGATGGCTGAGAACCTGAAGAAGCAGGAGAACCGGCTGGCGATGCGTCCGGAGGACAGTGCCGTGCCGCCGGAAGAGGTGGGAAGCTATCTGTTCGCGCCTCCGGAAGGGAACCGTGAGTCTCTCACACCCCGGCAGCTGGCGGAGCGCGCCGCGGCGGGACTTGACAATTCCGTCCTGCGCGACTGCTTCCAGGCGGCGGCCGCCCGATCGGTCAATGACGAGATCCTGAAAGGCGCTATGAATCAGGCGATCTGGGACAGCGTGGAGATGCGGGAGGACTGGCAGCCGTATCTGGGAACGGAGGCAGTCGGCGGTCCCATCGAGCCGGAGAACAGCGTGAGCAATATCCAGTTTATGATGCTGCAGGATATGTCCTTTGAAGAGATGCTTCAGAAAACTTCTCCGGCAGAACGGAAAGCGGCCGGGGACTCCTTCCGGTCCATGGTGGATGATTTTGCCAGCGCACGGGTTGTTCGGGATGGAGAAGAACGCTCCGTTATCGGAGAGCTTTACGGAAATGTATACCGGACGGCGGCGGAGCGGATCCGGGCATACCGTCTTCCGGCGGGCGATGCCCGCGACGCCCTCTATAGCTACTCCCACGCGGAGAAGATGTACGCCTTAAGCGCTTCGCTGCGCGATATGGAGGCGGCCCTGGACGGAAAGAACCAGGTGGGCGCCCTTCCCGGTTTTCTGGAAGGGTTCGGGGCAAATGAGAAGGATTTCAGCATGGACAGCTTCCGGGCGGGCTTAAGCGTGATGCGGCAGTTCGCGGAGGCTTCGGTGCAGGCGGTGGATCCGAAACTCATGCCGGAGTACCGCAATATTTCCGGAGACGAGCTTCTGGTCCGTCAGGCGGCCGGCAAGCTTTTTGTGGAAGCTTACGGGAACCTCTTTGCGGGCAAAAACGCCGGTGAAATCATGGCCGGGATCGGCAGCCGGGAACTGGCGGATCTGGAGCGTTTTATGGACACTGCCGCCGGTATGATCCGCAGTACGCTCGCGGATGGAAACGAGGCGGGGAAACAGAATCTGCAGAACTATCTGAACGGAGACGGCCCCAGCCCTGTGCAGAGCGCGGCCGTGGAGAGGGAACTGGGGTATCTGACGCTGTTTACGGAAGGCCTGGCACGAACCGTGACCCAGCGCAGGGAGGGCGAGGTTCAGGCAACGGTTGACCGGACGGCTGTGGAGAGAGGTCTGGAGGGAACGACCGGCTGGGAGCGCACGGAAAGGGACAAAAGGATCTACGGGGACGACGCTTCCCTGCAGAGTCTGAAAAGCGCCGCGCCGCCTCAGATGGAGGCGCCGCTGGAAGATCTGGCGTCCACGGTTCCCTGGGAGAGGCAGCTCTATGCGCTTCACCGGCTGGGCAACAGCGCGGCGAAGCCGGAACTGATCGAGGCGGGCTCCGATACATTTGACCGCATGTTCGCGCGGTTTACCGGAGCGGATCCTGCGCTGGGGAACGGAAACTTTGCCAACGCCAATCCGGTCTATGAGAAGCTGAAGATCAAGTCCCCTCTGGAACTGTTCTTTGTGGACGGGAAACCGATCCGGGAATATGCCGGGAACAAATATCCGGATCTGAAGGGCCAGGATCTGGACAGGGCCCTGAAGGCGGAGATCGTGGCGGCGGCCGTCAGCGGCAAACACCATGTGGAAATGGCCAGGGTGCAGATGGGAGAGGACGGTGGTCTGCAGATCGGCGTCAGCGAGGTGAATCTGGATCTGAGTATCCTGGACAGGCAGGCCGGTTTCTTCCGGGGAAAGCCTTCGGCTATGGCCCAGAAGCTTCGCGCCGGAGATACGGAGCAGATTAAAGCGCAGCGCCAGGGAGCCGTCCGCAGCCGGTTCGGCGATAAGGTGGCTTCCATGCTGGCGCAGCAGCTGGTCAGGGATGAGCTAAAGACGTACGTTGAGCGGGAAGACGCGGCCTTTGGGGAGAATCTGGACGATTACACCTCCAATACATATCCGACCAGAGAGGATATCTACCGTGCCACGGAGAAAGCCCGGATCGGCGCTGCCAACCGGAAGGTCAGCGTCACGAGCGATATTAAACTATTCATGCTGTCCGAGGGCCTGAATCCGGATACGTTCATAGACATGCCCGCACAGGAGAAGCGGGAAGCGGGGGAGAGATACGCCCGTTTTATGGAGGCCAACGCACTGGGAAATGATTTGCCTTTGGAGGAAAGAAACGCAAGGCTCCGTAACCTTGGAAATATGTTCACCAGAGCCACGCTGCAGATGAAGCAATACGAGTTTCCCGTGATAAATGGAGCAGACGAGGCTGCGCTTCGGGAAAATTACGGAAAGCTGGCGGCTTTCTCCAACTGGGGCATCGACCTTTCTCAGAATCAGGAGCATCTGCGTAAGGAACCGGCTTTTATGGCGGCATTTCTGGAGGCGGGCATGCCCGAGAATCCCATGGAGCGGGAGAAGGGCCTGCAGGCCGGTACTGTTTACGCCAGAGCCGTTCAGACCTATGTAAGCGGCCAGGTCAAGGATCCTGCAGATATGAGTCTCTCGGAGCGTGCGTCGGCGGTGGGCCAGAAGCTCTTTCTGGAGACTTACGGAAGCATGTTCAGCGGGCGTACGATAGAGGAAGTGGAGCAGATGATGGATCAGAAGGATCTCATCGTTCTCCAGCAGTTCCAGAATTTTGTGACGCAGAAACTGTTTGACGCCTCGATCCAGCATCCGGAAGAGACCCGCAGAGTTTGTACCGCCTATCTGAGGGGCGAAGGTCCCTGTCCGATGGACGGCAAAGAGACCGAGAAGGACTTCCGCAGTACGTATGGATTTGCCCAGGGCAAGGAGCCTCTCCTGTGCGAAAAGGCGAAGAATCCGAGGCGGGTGAAAAGCAGTTTTATGCAGGAGCTGCAGGCTGAGGAGGCCCAGGCGGGCAGGGAGAGAACCAACGGAGTCCATCCGGAGGCCAGGAGAGAGGCTGTCGAACAGAGGGGCGGCGCCCAGAAGAAGGTGGGGCCGGCTCTGTGAAATCTTTGCTTGCGTCATCTATTTATTGAGGCTTATGGTTGGAGTATGTGGCCGGTTGGTTTTACTTATGACAAAGCCATATCTGAGCAGTCACCAGCTTATTTTGGCGGATGATTAAGGTTGGTGTAGGCGGAAAGCCTGCGCAGCAGCCGGCCGTGTCCGGATGAATTGATATATTGGAAGTATAATGACTGCCGCAGACGGATGGAGGTCTGCTGCAGTTCCGAATTTGAGCCTGGGTTCGCGCTGAGCGTTGAACTTGGGCTCATGTTTTCATGTGAGCAGGGCGCCAGTGATGACTTGCTTGTATTTCCATGCGGGCAAGACGCCAGTGACATCTTGCTTGTATTAGGTTCTGCGTTATCCGTTGAATTCAGAGTAGCGGCATGTTCTGTGTCGAACGTTAGCGTCATTTTTACATTGGGTTCTATGCTATCTGCAGAACTTGGTATCGCGGTAGGTTCGGCGTTAATTGTTGAGTTCGGTTCCTTCCCGGTTTCCGTATTGGTCTTTGTGTCTGCTTCTGCGCTTCCACTACCGTAGCGGAAACGGTAATAGGCGAGGCAGAGCCGCGTCATGTCCGCCGCGTCGGCCGGATCTTTCAGAAGCGACGCATAGTCGAGGAGCGGGCAGTTGCTGCCGGTATCCGGACAGAGACGCCGGATCAGCCACAGTACGTCCGCAAGTTCCATGCCCAGCCGGCCTGCTTCGTCCGTCCGACGGTACCGGTACCGCCGGAAGAGAGGCTGGATGATCAGCAGAAGCAGCAGATAAACAGCCGGTATGCCAATCCCGAAGAAAAGCCATGCAGTCAGATGGCTCGGTTTTTCCTCGGATTCCGATGGTTCGGCTATCGCAGGCGGAGGGGTGGAACCGGAGCCGTTGGACGGAGAAGCGGCGCCGATGAAGCGGTCCGCGTCGCTGTCTGTGGCGGCGTCGATTTCCGGCACTTCCTCCGCGACCAGCAGGTTCCAGCCGTATTCATCCGCCGTCGCGACGGCGGCGGTCGGTTCGAATCGTACCCATCCGAAGCCATCCAGATAGGCCTCGGGCCAGGTGTGGGCGTACCGCCCGGGGATATCATAGCCATTTTCGGAAGGGACTTCGTAATCATAGCGGTAACCCTCCACCAGCCGGGCGGGGATGCCGATGCTCCGCAGCATCATGACCATTGCCGAAGCGTAGTGGATACAGTAGCCCGCCTGCTTTTCGAAGAGAAAGGCATCGATGAAATTGACGTAGCCCCGGTAGTCGACATCTTTTGTGTAAGGATATTGGCGGAGATAGCGCTCGATGGCCTTGCATTTGTCATAAGTGTTTGTGCAATCCTGCGTGATCTGTTCCGCCAGCTGCGCGACCCGCTCCGGCGTATCGCCCGTATCGAGCCAGGGGGTCAGGTCCGGATGGAAAATGGCCGCGGCGCGGGCTTCGTAGTCTTTCTTCGAAATGAGAGAAGACAGTGTAATGCCGAAGAGGCGGTAGGAGGTCTCTTCGAGATGTTCGTAAGTAGGGATGGGAGCAGCGTTTTCGGAATTGTGTGAGTCACTGGTGTTCGAAGCGCCGGCGCTGTTGAAACTGCCGCTTGTTTCAGGAATGCGGCTGCCGTCTGTACTGCCGGAATTAGCATTGTTGATGCCGCCTGCGCCCTCAGCCCGCAAAATTCCCACCAGATAAGGATTGGCATAGTCCAGATCCATAAATGTGAGATGATACCTGCGGCCCCGACCCTGGCTCCGCTGAAAAGCAAAGCTCCCGTCATTGCCGGTCATGTCCTTAAGAACGGAGTCGTCGATACGGAGCAGCGCGCCGGGACGGATTACGTCCGAAGTACGCAGATACTGGTATGTGATCATTGTCGATTCCGTTTCGGCGAAACACGCGGCTTTCTCCGGAGTGATCTGGTGCCTGTCGAGTGAGTCGAGAAAGGTCAGATACCAGCTGACGAAGGGATTGCCGTCCGCAGGGTTTTCGGTCCAGCGGCCGCCGTCGTAACCGGCGTATTCTTCGCCGGAGAGATACAGCACCTGGCGCGTGCTTTGGTCGGATACGGACAGTTCGACGCGGTTATCATCGGAAAACCGTCCGCCGAACAGGTTCGAGTCGCCATAGCCGGCATTCCAGCGGTCGGAAATACTGCCGGATGAAAAGCGGTATTCCATTTCCACGATTACATTCTGTGCCAGATCAGATATGCGGTTCCCGATACGGATGACGAAGCTCCAGTCAAAGGGAGCGTCGCCCGCCGGCAGCAGCAGGACGGCGGCTTCCAGAAGAATGAGAAATGGGATCAGCCGGAGACCGTGGTCATGGCGCGGATGGACAAGCGTACCGGCCAGTTCGGTCAGAACGCACAGAAGGCATGCTCCAGCCAGATAGCCGGAGATTTCCGTTCCGGTCAGATGACATGCGGCAAGACCGAGGACCATTCCCGCGACGGCCGCCTGCCGCAGCCGGTCGTGACTCTGGAGCCAGAGGCAGAGAGCGTAGAGCGCGCCGCCTGCCGTGATCTCCGCGCTGATCTGCCAGCTGTGGAAATAAAGAACAGCCAGCAGGAGAACGCCCGGTATCAGGATCAGGGAAAGTCTGGGCTGTCCCGCGCAGACAGACATCGTATGAAGGATCCCGCACAGAAGGCAGAAGAGCAGGCAGATCTGCGGGTTCCACTGGGGCAGCAGCGCCGCGGCGAGTCCGATGACCGCCGATGCCATGCAGAACGACGCGATGAACGTCAATATAGCGGATATGAAATTGTCGCGGGTTTCGGTTCCTGCGGGTGTCATGATTCTCCTTTATTGAGTATTGTTGTTGGTGGTGTTATGCTGCATTTTCTGTCAGTCAGCAGCTATATTTCACATATGCCATACAGTCAATGGATTTTCGTCCATATATTTCTCATTCAGTATAAGAACGGTTCCGTCTTCACCGGCCCCGTGAGCGGACAGCCACGTTTTCCAGTCCGGCGCGTTTTCGCCGGAATCGTCGGGGCCGGAGAATCCTTTGGAGCCGGAAAAGCCGCCGGAGATGGAGAACCTGCCAGGACTGGAGAATCCATCGGAGCCGGAGAGAAGATCCGGGATCTGCTCATAGAATTTCCGAAAGCTTTCGTAGGAATCCACGGCTATCTCCCGCATCTCTTCCTGCGGATACCAGAAGACCACGGACTGATTCTGCCGGCAGAAATAGTCGGCGATGGAAACGGTCAGTTCCAGGAACCGGTCCCGGCGGCGGATGTAAGACAGCGCGTCGGAGTCGGCGTTTGACGCGGCGGCATCCGAGCCAAATCCTTTATCCATGGCTTCCGGCAGCAGCAGGACGCGGATCTGTTCCATCTGCCGCGGCTCCGGGCGGCGGACGAGAAGCGTCCCCGCGCGGGCAGAATTTTTCCAGTGGATATGGCGCAGGCTGTCGCCTTTCTGATATTCGCGGAGATCGGATCCGAGCGTAGATTCCGGAGAAACGCTGTGAATCTCCATGGCGCTTCGGATCTGCTCCATATCCAGGAGCGCGTCGGCCCGGTCGGTGATCTGGGGCCGTACCACCGCCCGCCAGGGCATGGGAATCCGGCCGGTGTAGGAAAACAGGCCGAAGCAGTCCCGGATCACGAACTGCTTGGCGCCGGCCAGGTAAGCGCCCGCGAAGAGGCAGACCATTTCCGGGGCAAATTCCAGGCGTGCGCCGGGATTCAGGGACCAGACCCGGCTGTCGTCGAAGTTTATGAAAGAGCAGAGGTCTTTCTCCATGATGAGCCGGAGACTTACGATGGGCAGCGGGCCCGTATTTTCCAGGACGATGGGAAAGGAGAACCCTTCGCTCCGCGTGACCAGGTGCGAGGAAGAGCCCTGATAAAAGCGCAGGGCTTTGCAGACATAGAATAAGTAGGCGGCGGAGCCGGCGGGGATCAGCAGGAGCGTGTAAAATGTAAGATAGGGGAGCAGACCGCCCTGAAAGCTGACCCAAACCAGGGACAGTATAAGCAATATCAGGTACAGAAGCATGTCGTGTCTCCTTTCCCGTTTTCCGGTAAGGGCGTGAGGTGAGGACCGTAGGGAAGCTGGGGAACCATGAAGGAATAGCGGCATCTGCGGAGAGGCCGGGTAACCGCGAAGGTATTGCAGTACCTGCGTGGAAGCCGGGAACCGCGCGAAATCCGCGAAAAATAGCAGAACTGCGAAGACGCCTCGGGCGCGCGGCCGTCAGGACAGCCCCGGCACTTTCACCGCGGCAATGGCTCGGTCAGTCACCTGCGCGCCGGTGACTCTTGCCATGCGCGCCTCGGCGGTCAGCACCAGACGGTGAGGCAGAACGACCTTCGCCATCGCGATGACGTCCTCTGGGATTACGAAATCGCGTCCCTGCAGATACGCGCGTGCCTGAACGGCACGGATCAGAATCAGCACGGCTCTGGGACTCGCGCCGTAGCGGGTCTCCGCCTGAACGCGGGTCTGGCGGATCAGTTCCGCCATGTAGCGGCGCAGTTCCTCGTGAACGGCCACCCGGCAGACGCCGGCTTTCATTTCCAGAATCTCCGCCGCGGTAAGAACGGGAGAGAGCGGTTCGGTCAGGGAGCCGTCCAGGAAACGCCCGGCCATCTCCAGGGTATCCGGTTCGGACGGATAGCCTACAGACAGCTTCATCATGAAACGGTCCAATTGGGCCTCCGGCAGCGGATAGGTACCGACGGCGTCCATCGGATTCTCCGTGGCGATGACCATAAACGGTTCCTCAAGCGGAATCGTCGTACCGTCGATGGTCACGGAGTGCTCCTCCATGGCCTCCAGAAGGCTTGCCTGGGTCTTGGGCGAGGTGCGGTTGATCTCGTCGGCCAGGACGATCTGGTGGACGACGGCTCCGGGCATCAGCTCGAAGGTTCCTGTGTTCGGATGGTAGAGATTCATCCCGGTCACATCCGACGGCAGTGTATCCGGCGTGAACTGGATCCGGGCGAAGCTGAGATCCAGAGAGTCGGCCAGGGCCTTGGCGAGCGTGGTCTTGCCCACGCCAGGCACATCCTCCAGAAGGACGTGACCGCCGGCCAGCAGGGCGGTGATCAGATGATCGATGACATCGTCCTTGCCGATGATATGGCGGCGGATATTCATTTGCAGTTCCTGCAGCTTTGGATGGCTCATGCCGGCACCTCCCGTGTGGTTTTCAATTTTATGATTCTATCCAGGAGATATACAGGAGAAATTGTAAAAAAACTATTGAAAATTCCCGGACAAATGCATATAATAAGGAGTAGGAACAACCACCTACAAGAGGTTGGCCGATTATGTGGATAGAAATTCCACCCTTGCATCGTCCAAAGTGTACAAGGGTGGTTTTTCTTATGCGAAAAACGTTACTGGCTTATCGAAACGATAAAGGTCAGCAATGCAAGAATGAACATTCCAAAGGCCATGAGGTCCTTAAAATCGAATTTCATCTGCACCACCTCCCATCTAAGTAGAATGGAAGGCCAACACCTTGCAGTGACATGATTGTTCCCACCCTTATTCTACCATAGTCTGCGGGCGCTTTCAATGTAAGAATAAAAGTTTTGTTAGCGCCTTATTTTCTTGCCATTTTGTTTCGCCCTGTCCGGATGACGGCGGAAATGCCGGAAACGGAATAGAGGAAAAGCAAATGGAACATCCGAAAGTGACAGCGCCATTTTCCGTTGAAAAATAGCTGTTTCTGGTGTATGATAGATAAAGATGAGAGATGATTTTATAATAGCAGTAGAGTGAGACCGTGCGGAAAGGAGTGGGCCTGATGACGTGCAGGGAGGCGGAGTCCCTTGTTATTCCGTTCATTCATTATGAACTGGACGATGAAACGGCGGAAGAGTTTCTGGAGCATATCGACGGCTGCGCCGACTGCCGGGAGGAGCTGGAGATCTATTATACGGTGGAAGAAGGCATCCGGCAGCTGGACGATGAGATCGGCACCAGCAATATCAAGGGCGAGATGGAAATGGATCTTCGGGAAACGCGGCAGCGACTGTACAGCATCCGGATTTTCAACGGGATCCGGTACGCGGCGGATACGTTGGCGGTGCTTGGGGTGGCGGCCATGCTGATCCTGCAGCTGCGGCTATGGTGGCAGGGCGGGATATTCTGAGAAGGGCGGCTGTCCGGGCATGGGAGCGGACTGCAGAGGGAGATGGACCTATTTAGGGGCAGGAAGAGCCTTTGGGGTTGACTGACCGGTCGTAACGCGGAGGCTGTCAACTGTAGAAAGAACGAACGGCCGATGCAGAAGCAGAACAGACCGGATAAGAAAGAACAACCGGCGCAGAAGCAGAAGAGAGAAGAAGGAGATATAAATATGGCGGGGAAACTGGTACTGATCGACGGGCACAGCATACTGTTCCGGGCATTTTACGGAATTCCGACGCTGACCAATTCTGAGGGACTTCACACCAACGCGGTGTACGGGTTCCTCAATATTATGTTTAAGATCTTAGAGGAGGAGAAGGCGGACCACCTGGCGGTGGCCTTCGACCTGGCGGAGCCGACGTTCCGGCATAAGATGTTTGACGCCTATAAGGGAACCCGCAGCGCGGCGCCGGAGGAATTCCACGAGCAGGTGCCTCTGATGAAGGAAGTTCTGGGGGCCATGGGGGTGCCGGTGATGACGCTTGCCGGTTACGAGGCGGACGACATTCTGGGAACGCTGGCGAAGAAGAATGCGGCGGCGGGAGTGGAGGTGTCCATCGTGTCCGGCGACCGTGACCTACTGCAGCTGGCGGACGAGCGTATCAAGATCCGAATCCCCCGGACAAGCCGGGGCGGGACGGAGATCCACGACTATTATCCGGCGGATGTGAAGGAGAAATATCTGGTGACGCCTGCGGAATTCATCGATGTAAAGGCGCTGATGGGGGATCAGTCGGACAATATCCCCGGCGTGCCGTCCATCGGGGAGAAGACGGCCACGGCGATCATTGCCCAGTACGGAAGTATTGAAAATGCGTTCGCTCATGTGGATGAGATCAAACCGCCAAGGGCACAGAAGGCGCTTCGGGAGAACTATGACCTGGCGGTGCTCAGCAAAGAGTTGGCGACGATCTGCACGGATTGTCCGATCGCGTATTCCTATGAGGATATGGAGATCGGCGATTTGTATACGCAGGAAGCATATCAGTTTATGAAACGGCTGGAATTCAAGTCGATCCTGGCCCGATTCGACGCGGCCAAAATGCAGACGCCGGGGGCGAAGGCGGAGGAGAAATTCGCGGCGGTGCGGGATTTCGCGGAGGTGGAGAAGATACTGGCACGGGCGAAGGAGATGTTTAAGCAGGCGGAAGCGGCAGGCGGGAAGCCGGGAGCCGGAAATGCTGATACAGGGAGAGCCGGTGCAGTAGGAACGGATGCGCCTGCCGTCGGCGCGGCGCGTCCGCATCTGGGCATCCAGCTCCTGATCGACGGCAGTCAGGTGACTGGGCTGGCGCTCTGTTTCGGCGAGGAAGACAGCTATGTGATCGCGGCGGAAGGCTTTCTGACCGGAGAATATCTGGCAGGTAAGGCGGCGGAACTGATCCTGGCGTCGGACTGCGCGGTGACGATCGATCTTAAGAGCCAGCTTCCGTATCTGGCGGGCGTTGATTATGACAGCCCGGCTATGGACGCCGGCGTCGCCGGATATCTTCTGAATCCGCTTAAGGATACTTATGAATATGACGATCTGGCCCGGGACTATCTTGGTATGACCGTGCCGTCCAGGACGGATCTGCTGGGGAAACAGTCTGTGGCTGCGGCGCTGGCGGAAGCTTCGGAGATTGGTACGGATACGGCCGGGACAGGCACAGAAACAGTCGTTGGACAGGCGGCTGGCACAAGTATAGAAGCAGACGGCAGACAGATAGCTGGAACAGGTGAGACAGCTGAGGTTGCAGCATGCAGTAAAGCCGAAACCTGCGCCTGCTACATGGCCTACATCGCCTGGAAATCCGCGCCGGTACTCCGTCAGAAGCTGGAAGAAACCGGCATGTGGAGCTTATTTACAGATATCGAGATGCCGCTGATCTACAGCCTCCATCATATGGAGCAGGCCGGCGTGCGGGTGGAGAAGGACGCCCTTAAGAAATACGGCGACGACCTGAAGGTGCAGATCGGCAAGCTGGAGAACGAGATCTACGACAAGGCCGGCGAGCGCTTCAACATCAACTCGACGAAGCAGCTGGGCGAGATCCTGTTTGAGAAAATGAACCTGCCCCACGGCAAGAAGACGAAGACCGGCTACTCCACGGCGGCGGACGTGCTGGAGAAGCTGGCGGAAGATTATCCGGTGGTGCGGATGATCCTGGACTACCGGCAGCTGACCAAGTTAAACTCCACGTACGCGGAAGGGCTGGCGGCGTTTATCCGGGAGGACGGGCGCATTCACGGCAAATTCAACCAGACGATCACGGCCACCGGGCGCATCAGCAGCACGGAGCCGAACCTGCAGAACATTCCGGTGCGGATGGAGCTGGGGCGGCAGATCCGCAAGGTATTTGTGCCGGAGGACGGTTATGTGTTCGTGGACGCGGACTATTCCCAGATCGAACTGCGGATCCTGGCCCATATGTCGGGGGATGAGCGTCTGATCGCCGCCTACGGCGAGGCTCAGGATATTCACGCGATCACCGCGTCCCAGGTGTTCCATGTCCCGCTAAACGAGGTGACGCCGCTTCAGCGGCGCAACGCCAAGGCGGTGAATTTCGGGATCGTTTACGGGATCAGCGCCTTCGGCTTAAGCGAAGGCTTAAGTATCAGCCAGAAGGAGGCGAAGGTCTATATCGAAAATTATTTTGAGACCTACCCAGGCGTGAAGGCATTTCTGGATAAGCAGGTCGCCGACGGAAAGGAACACGGCTATGTGACAACGCTCTATGGCAGGAGGAGACCGATCCCGGAGCTGAAGGACGCCAACTTCATGCGGCGGCAGTTCGGCGAGCGGGTAGCCATGAATTCGCCGATCCAGGGCACGGCGGCGGACGTGATGAAGATCGCGATGATCGCGGTGGATAAAGAGCTGCGCGCCCGCGGCATGAAGTCCCGGATCGTGCTGCAGGTTCACGACGAATTGCTGGTGGAGGCGGCCAGGGACGAAGCCGCCGCGGTGACGGAGATCCTGGAGACGAAGATGAAGGGCGCGGCCAGTCTCCGCGTCTCGCTGGAGGTGGAAGCCCACGCGGGAGAGACGTGGTTTGACGCGAAGTGATGATTTCGTTTTCGCTATATATATTCGTAATTCTATATCATATTTACTTTCGCGATTAAAAATGTTATGATTTAAGCGAGAAAAATAAGGAGACAGCTTATGAATCAAGAATCATTTTCATTTATTGTATATTTGATCCATGCCTGTGCCGGAAAATGGAATATGCTGCCATCTGAAGTATACCGGAAATTGCAGAATGCAGGGTGTATTGATAACTATTTGGTACCCCACTATGATATTTTGCATACACAGGGTACCGGATATATTGTAAATGATATAGAAGAATACCTGGCAGTGAGAGGAATTGCAGTATGATTGTTTATCATGGGTCAACGGAAATTGTGAAAAAACCCGATGTTAGTCATTCGTACAGACAACTCGATTTTGGCAGAGGATTCTATGTAACCGCTGTCAGAGAGCAGGCAGAGCGCTGGGCGAGGCGTAAGGCGGATATTTTGAGAAAAGATAAGGCAATCCTAAATATTTATCAGATGAGTGAGAATTATATTGGGATGCGAACAAAAAGGTTCGACGATGATCTGACGGAATGGATTGACTTCGTATGCCGTTGTCGTGATGGGGAAAATGATTATCTGCAGTTTGACCTCATATATGGGAAAGTGGCGAATGATAAGGTTTTTCGTGTTGTGGACATGTATCATTCCGGAATTTGGGATAAAGAGCGTGCACTGAAAGAAATCAAAGTGTATCCATCATACGATCAGACAGCGTTCATCACGCAGAAGGCCATCGATCAGATCCTTACGTTTGAGACTTTTGAAGAGGTATAGAATTATGGACGGGGATGTGCTGGAAAAAGTGTATCAGGAGAATTTGGAAGAAAGGATCATTGCGTATCTGGCGGAACAAAAAAAAATCTCCTTAGAAAAAGCAATGAATGTTTATTACAATAGTAAACTTGCAGATAAGATCCAACGAGGAGTCGAAGGCATTCAGTATTTGGATTATAAGGTGCTTGTCCAGATTTTATGTAATACGGAAATGTGAATAAAAATCGTAGTTGAAAAGGATGTCATGTGTTGATGGACGGCACAATATTGAAAATAGCGGTCTGCGACGATTCGGACGCGGACCGGAGGGAGCTTGGCAGTATGGTCCGCCGGTGGGCGGATGCGTCGGGACGCAGTGTGCAGGTATCCGGCTTTCCGTCGGCGGAAAGCTTTCTCTTTGCGTATGCAGAGAACCGGGCGGCGGACATTCTCCTGCTGGATGTGGAGATGGCCGGGATGGATGGGATCGATCTGGCCAAACGCATACGGCGCGAAGGCGGCCGGTCAGAGATCATATTTGTAACCTCTCATTTTGAGTTTATCGCTGAAGGGTACGAGGTTGACGCCCTGCATTATCTGGTAAAGCCCGTGCCTGAGCGGAAGCTATGTGAGGTTCTGGACCGGGCGGCCTCGCGGCTGGCCGCGGAGCCGCCGTCGGTGGTTGTAACCTGTGACGGGGAGACGGTGAAAATCTATGAGGCGGACATTCTCTATGTGGAATCGTTCGCCCATTATATTGAGATCCACACCCGCGCAGGCGTTTTCAGGATCAAGGAGAGCATCGCGGCGTTTGTGGCGAAGCTGAGCCCGGATTTCTACCGCGCCCACCGTTCCTACATCATTAATCTGAAGGCAGTGGAGCGGATCTCACGCACATCTGTGACTCTGGCGGGCGGAATTGAGGTTCCGCTGGCCCGGGGGAAATACGACGGCCTGAACCGCGCGTTCATAGAGAGGAACTGACATGCTGAAACGGACTTATCTGAAGCTGGCGGAATACCAGACGGAGCAGTCCCGGCAGCACCTTGAAGAGGTGCGGAGCATCCACCGGGAGATGCGGGGATATAAGCATGATTTCCATAATCACTTGCAGACGCTGAAAAGCTATTTGGACGCCGGGGATGCGGAACGGGCCAGGGAATACATTTTCGAGCTGGATCGGCAGCTCATGGACGTGGATACGCTTTTAAAAACCGGCAATGTCTCGCTGGACGCCATTCTCTCCGCCAAGATCGCGCAGGCGAAGAGTGAGAATGTATCCGTGACGGTGAAGGCCAATGTCCCCGACGGCCTGATGGTCAGCGATCTGGAGCTTTCCATCATCGTGGGAAATCTCCTTGACAACGCCATCGAGGCGTGCCGCGAGGCGAGCGGGGAACGGTTTATCCGCATCTTTATCGGCATAAAGGGGAAGATGCTCTACTTCTCCATGCTCAATTCCGCCGGCCCGAAGCGGAAGAAGATGAACGGGCTATTCAGAACCGGTAAGTCCGGCGTCCACGGTTTCGGCCTTCGGCGGGCGGAGGCGATCATAAAGGATCACGGCGGCTGGGTCAAATATAACAGCGAGGATGGGGCCTTTACGTCGGAGTTTCTGGTTCCGGCGCTGTCGTAGGGCATTCTGGATTTTGATGTGATTCAAAGAGTCGGCCATCAGAGAACTTTTGGATGTTGAGCGATACAGAGAAATCTGTCGCTGGCAGATTTTCAAGCTGCCATATAACAATTCGTGCACCGGACGCAGCAGTTGGTGCACGGATTTTCTTTTTGTACGAGAGACATGCTATTCTGTGGGCGAAAGGGGGAAACAAATTTGGAATACGAAAAAGAACCCGGCAAAAAGCCCTATAAATCGACGCTTAACAACGCGTTTTGGAGCCTGCGGGAGATGATAAAGGGTGCTCCGGCGTCGCTGTTTCTGATGCTTCTGGAGGTGCCGCTGGCGGTATTTCTGGCGTGGAGCGAGGTGCGCCTGCCTGCGCTGGTGGTGGGCGAGGTGACAAGCGGGGCCGCGGCGGCAGCGGGCGGAATGACCGAGAGGGCTGTACTGGAAGCAGGCGGTATGACGAATCCTGCCTCCCTGGAGCACGCCGCGCTGACGGTAGGACTGTTCCTTCTGGCAGTACTTCTTGCCACCCTTCTCAGAGACGCCTGCGGCGCGGTGCTGGATGTGCTTCTGCAGCGGTACCGTTATATCCAGGGTTCCCGGCTTGACAGGAAAGCTCTGGAGTGTTTCTATCAGACCTTCGAGAAGAAAGAGACCAGAGATCTGCACGGCCGGGCGGAGCTGGCGTCGTGGATGATGAATGGCCGGCAGCCTCTCTCCGATGTGCCGCGCCATTCGCTGGCGCTTCTGGAAAACGTTATGTGCTATGCGCTTTTCGGGGCGGTCATTTCCTTTGTGACTCCATGGCTTGTGGTGTTTCTGACCCTGGCTCCCGCGGTCAATATTTTCTGCGCGAGAGCCTATCGGGTGTGGGAATACTCTACCCGCGTGCCGAGGGCGGACAATGCGCGCCGACTGGACTATATCATTTCCAGACCCGCGGATTACGCGGCGTGGAAGGATATCCGCATCTACGGTATGGCGGGATGGTTTAAGGAGATCTTCGGAGAGCTTCTCAGTACGGATATCCTGTGGTCAAGACGGATGACATTCCGCCAGTTTCTTTCCCGTCTGGCCGATCTGGCGGTGATCCTTCTGCGGGACGGCGCGGCTTACGCCGTGCTGATC
>CANQBX010000078.1 GCA_947589095.1 uncultured Lachnospiraceae bacterium | reverse complement strand
TTTGACGCCGAGGACAGCGAAGAAGCCCGGTATCAGAAAAAGGCGGCCATGTGCGCGCAGCGGCTTGCGGATTTGAAGGCGGGAGATTACGCTCTCGGCGGCGGTGTCGTTGATCCTCTGCCGGAGGACGCGCCGTTCTTCGTAAAGGATTATTATGATTACTATAAGACTGAACGTGGTTACCATCCCCGCAGCCTCAACTCCAACGGCGGGTGGAATGTGATCGGCTGTGAATCCTTCCTCAATCAGCCCATTCTCAAATACAGCAATGAGATCAGAAGCGCTGTGCTGATTATGCACGGTGAGAAAGCTCACTCCTGCTATTTCAGTAAGGACGCCTACGCCGCCATGACAAAGGACAGCAAGTATACAGACAACAAGGAGCTTTTGATCATTCCGGACGCCGTCCACACCGATCTGTACGACGGCGGCGGGAAGAACGCGATTCCATTTGACAGACTGGAGCACTTCTTTACAGAATATCTTAAAAGGTAATTGTTTTGGAATCAGAAGCTTTGACACGTCGTTAAAATGATGGAAAGTGTGAGAAAATATATGAAAAGAATCGTTTCCGGTATTTTGGTAGCTCTGATCGGCTGCATTTGCCTTGCTTCCTGTGCGGAAAGTACACCCGCCAAATCCAAGGGGGCGTCTGTCCTTGTCGCTTACTTTTCCGCGACGGGGACGACAAAAAATCTCGCCGAATATGCCGCCGGTATTCTGAATGCCGATATTTACGAAATTGTACCGCAAGACCCCTACACGGATGAGGACTTGGCCTATTACATAGGAGGCCGAGCCGATCAGGAGCAAAACGATCCGTCCGCGCGTCCGGCAATATCCGACTCGATCAAGGATATGAGTCAGTACAACACCGTGCTGATCGGCTACCCCATTTGGCACGGTCAGGCCCCGAAGATCATCTGCACTTTTTTGGAAAGCTATGATTTTTCCGGCAAGACGATTCTGCCGTTCTGCACTTCGCACTCCAGCGGGATCGGCTCCAGTGCAAGCAATCTTCACTCCCTTGCACCGAACGCAAATTGGCTGGATGGTACACGCTTTGCGGCCGGAACCCCCGAATCGGAAATAAAGGCATGGCTTGAGAGCCTTGAACGAATAGATACGAAGGAGGTGTCCGCATTGCCTTACGACGGGATTTATCCGCAGCACGAACCCTACGGAACCGGCGTCGGCGCCATGCCGGGGCGCGTGGTCTGGGCCTACGACCCGGAGAGCGTGGACTGGGACGGAAAAGGCTACTGGTGGGAAACAGATCACTTCGACGAAAGCGCCATTTTAGATATGGTAAATGAAAGCATCGCTTCCCTCGGCGGAAAGGAGAATGCGAAAGACGGCTGGGCGGCGCTGTTCGCCGCGAATAACAGTACCCGCGGCAGGAGCGGCGGCTACACCGCCGGTGAAAAAATTGCCATCAAAGCCAACATCAACGGCTCCGCCGTCTATGACGACGACATCTCCGGCGAGACGAAAATGAGCTATACCAACCCAGTGCTGCTGAAAGCCTTGCTCACATCGCTGGTAGAGGAAGCCGGCGTCGCACCGGAGAACATCACCGTCTATGACGTGTCCCGGCTTTTCCCGGACTACATGGTAGAAATGTGTACGAACGGGGAACGGAATGATATTCATTTCGTTGACCGCAGCACCGGCGTCGCGGACGAGTCCACCCCCATTGTCTGGTCCCATTCTTTCAGCGGAAAGGTCAACTACCTGCCTACCTGCGTCACCGAGGCGGCGTATGTCATCAACCTGGCCAACCTCAAGGGGCATAGCTACGGGATCACGCTGTGCGGGAAGAATCATTTTGGCTCCTTCATCAATGGAAATACCATGCGCCCGCCGGAAGGCGCAAACCTGCATCAATGGCTTACCCGAAATGAGATGGGCATTTACAGCCCTCTTGTTGATCTGATGGCAAATGCGGATCTCGGCGGGAAAACGATACTCTATATGCTGGACGCCCTCATCTGCGCTCCCAGTGAGGGAGCGTCCATCACCGGAAACAATTCCAGATGGCAGCAGTCTCCCTTTGACGGAGATTACACTTCCAGCGTGTTCGTATCCCAGGATCCGGTCGCCATTGACAGCGTAGGCGCGGATTTCCTGATGAACGAACCGACGGTCACGGAAAACAACGGTTCTCTGCGCGGCAATCCCACCGTAGAAAACTATCTGCATGAGGCCGGACTCGTCGCTAAGTCTCCATCCGGCACTGTCTACACGGACAGTCAGGGGCATCCGGTCACGAACCTGGGCGTCCATGAGCATTGGAACAACTCCACAGAAAAACTGTATAGCCGCAATCTCGGAAAAAGCGAAGGAATCGAACTCATTCCGCTTCTGCACATCCACAGCGCCGGGAAATCATGATTTGATTTCCCGGCCTTCCATTTCCGCTATCGCATTTACAAACAGATCCCGGATCGTATCATCCGGATAAGCGCCAAGCAGCTTTATATTCTCATTGCTGATGCTTCCTCCGGCCATCTCGGCGTGCCCGCCGCCGTTCCCGTATCCCTTAAGGATCCGGTTGATCAGCTTTCCCGCATGAACGGAGGACATCTCCGAACGTACGGAAAACTTGATCTCCTTCGCCCGGTACGAATAGATCACGGCAATCTCCACCTCCTCCAGGCTGAGGATGAAATCCGCGACCAGCGCGATCAGGGAATCCGGACATTCGAAAGGAATCGCGGCAATGCCCACCTTATCATATACCCGGATATTCTCGATCGCAGAACCGTAGGCCTTCAGATCATTGAATTCCATGGTATTCTTCTCGAGATCTGCCAGCTTCTCCTCATCCATTTTAGGGAACAGATACTTAAACATATCAATATCCAGAAGCGTGACGCCCCTCGTGAAATGAGCCGTATCCATCTTCATCCCGTACAGCAGCGCCGTGGCCACATCCGCCGTCATAGGAACATTCAGTTTCTGGAAATATTCCGCGATCAAGGTCGCGCAGCTGCCTGCGATCCGGATATCCGAATACTGATAACTCTCCTCCACATAAGTCGGATGATGGTCGATACAGGCAATCTCACATCCCACGAGATCTAAAATATTTCCGCCGCTCTTCTGAGAATCGACACAGATGATAGAATCCTCCGCGTTCATCTCTTTTTCAAACCTGGTATATGGAAAAATATCGATATGGAAAAGCTCTGTCATCTTCCGCGTGCTGAGCTTATCGATCTTACCGTGATAACACAGCGCAGACGGTACTCCATAATGCGCCAGAAGCGCCTGCAGGCCGAACGCGGACGCGATCGCGTCCGGATCCGGGTAATTATGGGTCTGGATATATACCTTTTTCGATCTGCAAAGCTCAATTAATCTCATAAAGTCTTCCATTGCTGTCATTGCCTTCCTTTCGATGTCATTCCGCTATTTTAAAGAGGTGATCGCGGAGATCGCAAGCGCCTGCGCGAACGCAGCGCATTCCGGATCCGTAATTCCCGCCGCCCCGTCTGTATTGATCGAGGAGCACAGCTCCTCCGCGAAGGAAGCAAACGCCGCTCCTTCCGATTCGTCTGTCCCCGCCTGCTCTTCCATGACCGGTCCCGAAGCCAGACCGGCAAGGATCTCCGGCGTCAGCCGGTCCTTCTGCTTCACAAGGCTGTGGTACGCAGCTGGGAAGCGGTTCTGCATGCACAGAAGGGCGAACAGCGCCAGACGCTTATGCCCATCCGCGAACGCCTCCTCGCCTCCAAAGCTCTTGAGGAGCAGGAACGAGTTAAACAGCCTCTCTAACGCCTTGGGATCGCTTCCCACAGAAAGACGCGCCAGCTCGCCATAGTGCCGGACCTCCGATTCATCGTCCGTGCAGATGTTCACACGTCCGAGATTATCCCTGATATATCTGTGAATATCAACGCTTCCGCCGGCCACGCGGAACGCCATCCGGAACGTTTTATCAAAATAGGCGTCTCCCTTCTCATCGGTGTACTGCGATCCCTGCAGTTCCCGCCGGCCGCGGATGACCGTCTCGCGATCCACCGCTACCATGAAAATGCACCCCGGGCAGTCAAAGAAATACCGCATGGCGTCCAGAATCTCCGCCGCCTTGGCCGGAGCCAGCCGGTTCAGATCGTCTACCAGGAAGATCACCTTCCCATTGCCGCCGGCCGCCCTGCGTTTCACCGTTTCTGTGAAAAGCCGTACCTTCTGCTCCAGAGAATTGGCGCGGTTATCCCTGAAAAGCGCTTCGGCAATCTTCTGGCCGTCCGAAGAACCCTGGGAAATCATCCCCGTGGCAATCCCGATCACTCCCTGCGCCAGCATCTTCGCCCTGGCTTTCGTCTCCTCGTTCACAGTGCCGTTCAGCAGTTCCATCAGCTTGTCCGCCAGAACCATGGGAAGCTGTTCCGCTTCCTCGAATTTGGAGAACTGCCATGTATAGAGCCGGAAGATATTCCCATGGAAGTTCTCTTCCAGACCATCCTGAAGCATCCGGATAAAGCCGCTGCCCACGGCCTCTCCGTCTCCCTGTATCGCGATCGTCATCGGCGTATCGCACTGCCCGGCAAATCTTGAGATACCGTCGATCAGGGTTCCATACTGTCCTCTTCTCTCCGAACCGGAAGCCTCCCTCGCGGCGCCGGCAGAAGATCTCTTTACGGTCTCCTGACCGTCTTCCGTATCCATAACCGCATCGTTCTCCTCAACCGATTCTGCCTTCGGAGACACAGCCGCGGCCGGTTCCGCGGGCGCGGCGGGAATACGCTCCTCCTCCACCGGCACCGGCACGATCAGCTGACAGCCCGGGTGATTCTCTTCCATATAGGAGAAGAACCGGCTCTGTTCAGCCGCGCATTTTTCGTAATCCGCGCTTGTCCGCGCGACACCGAAAAGAAAGCTGCCGAAGCTTATGGGTACATTTCCCGTACGATCCCCGGTCCGCACCGTCAGAAGGATCCCGATATCCGTGATCCGCTCGCCTGCGTTCTTCGGGGCCACATCCTGATTCCTGGAAGCAAACAGGGACCCGACGATATTCTGAGACGTCTTTGTCTCAACCGCCTCCGCCTTCACCATATCTCCGATCGCGTATTCCGCGGTGATCTCCTTTCCGCCCTGCCGGATCACATGGAATACGCCGCGGCTCTCATTGATCTCCAGCTTTTCATGCGTGCCGAAACGGGCGTCAAAGCCCTCTGTGCGAGCCCTAACAAACGGCGCGATCGCCTCCTTCAGAAATGCCTGGACCTCGCCCTGCGCCTCTTTATCCACGTAAAACGTCTTCGTCGTTCCGTTCGTCAGCGCCGTCTCCAGCATGGTATCCTGACCGCCGACGGTGAGAATATCCTGAAAAGCGACAACATCGCTCTTCCCCGACGGCACATTATACTCCAGCCGGTCCGCGTAGATATTCAGAACCCCTTTACTATAGCTTTGAAGATCCAGGAAAGAAAAATAGATCCCCTGGGCCAGAAGCCGCTCCTTCCTTGCTTCGATAAAAGGTACCAGCGCCGCACTGATAAAACCGGCGACATTCTCCCGGAGCTCCTTATCGATCGCAAACGCTTTACGGGTTCCATCGTACATAGCAAACTCCAATGCGCCGACAGCAGAGATACGCACTGATTTCACATCCTCATAGGAGATCGTCTCTCCCTTCCCCGACGGCGTACTGAACTCCGTTCGATCGTCCAGCACATTGAGGAGCCCGCTGTTTAACATGCCGCTGATCCCGAAACGGCTGCTGGGAAACGAATACTGAATCCCTTCAGACTGAAGCCTGCGGCTACGCTCCGAAATATAGCTTCTGCTGGCCTGTTCTATATTAAAATACGCCTCATGAAGACTCTTGCGGTTTACCGCACAGGACTCTGTCCGACCATCCGCCATAACAAAATTGATGCGGTCAATCCCTTTTTTTAACGCCACCAGGCCGTCATACGGAATAACGATCTTCTGAACCGCGCTGACTACGAATTCCGTCCGGTCGCTGTAGACGGCCAGCCGGCCGGCTTTCAGAAGGCCCTTCACCTCCGTCTGATAAAGAGGCGCTTCATTTTCCGATGTCTTAGCGGCGGGGGCCGCCGCACCGCGCTCCACCTTCTCGCCGCAGAACGGACAGAACCGTACCGCATCATCCAGTTCTTTTCCGCACTTCGTACACTGCATACCATCTTCCTCCTCTTATGTGGACATCCGTTCCTGACAGAAATACCAATAATCATTATACGACTGCCTTTCTTCGCTTGCAAGGGTCAATCTTCAGCAACTTCCGCTTGCGTTTCGCGGACATATTGTTTATAGTGGTTTTAGGAAAATTCACTGATCACGCCGACAGAACCAGGAAGGAATATACTGCTAATGGATAAGAAAACTTACGAGGCCGACAGTATCATCAATCAAATAGCAGAAGAAATGTCAGCGACTCCGCCTGCCCTTACTGCCCCTGCGGCATTTTCATCCAAACTGGTCTCCCAGTCAGCTCTCCGCGCACTTCTCTATGAAGTCTGCACGACTCCCAAGCCCGGCCTGGTGGACTGCGCTAACAGCGGCAGCCACAGGGATATGGATATCTATACCTTTGTGGACAGCGCTTTCGCGCTGCAGCCTTATTTTGAGGAATGTGTCCGCATCGGGGAGGAAACCGCGCTCCTCGCGGCACCGGAGACCTTCCTGCAGCTGCGGCCGGCCGGCATACAGGCAGAGAAGAAAATGTTCGCCGCCACTGGCGGCGTCAATACCCACAAGGGGGCCATTTTCTCCATGGGGATCGTCTGCGCGGCGATCGGACGGCTGGCAGAACAGCAATCACACCACTTGTGTCCTCTCTACGCTGATGTAAACTATCTTCCGGAAGGCACTCTTCCAAAACAGACTCATTTTACCGCCGACGCCATCCTCTCGGAATGCGCCGCCATGACCCAGGGTCTTACCGCGTCGGATTTTGCGGGGCTGACGCCGGACCTGGCCGTTACCACCGGCCAGCGTCTCTATCTTCAGTACGGCATCACCGGCATCCGCGGCCAAGCGGAAGCCGGATTTCCCGCGGTGCGCGAGAACGGCCTGCCGGTACTCAAAAACGGGATCTCCATGGGCCTTTCTGTCAACGACGCCGGCTGCGCCGCCCTGCTTGCCCTGATGTGCGTGTCCACAGACACGAACATGATCGCCAGAAGCAATATTGACACGCAGCAGAGGGTCGTCGAAGAAATCCGTGAACTGCTGATCGCAGACCCGTACCCGGACCGACGGACGCTGGAAGACCTGAACCGGGAGTTTATCTCCCTTAATCTGTCCCCCGGCGGCAGCGCGGATCTGCTGGCGATCTGCTATCTGCTGTATTTTCTCGGCGTATCATAACCACGGCGTTTTGCAGAACATCTTCCTGATGCGTTTGGTATATGCCGCTATACAAATTTCATCCTTATGTCATTCTCACAAATGCAAGCCACCAGTATTCTGGGTCCTCTGGAATCGTTACAAACTATCTTTTTTGTAAATATAATACTGCGACGCCATATTCTGTGAAAAGTCAGATATCATTCTCTCCCTGTCCACACATATCGCATCATAGGCATACTTCCTGCATATGTACAGATAATTGCAGGAAATGATTTTGCCCTTTGGTGCGCAAGCATATAAAATCCTCGCCGCCTCCCAGCTATATTCCACAGTCCTGTCAATATCCTCACTGCCGTAAACCTGTCCGCGTGCAAAAATTTTGTATTCTTGGATTACTCGATTTCATCTATCCCTCGTCGCTTGTTATATCCACATTGATAAGTTTTAAATTGTCAATATTTTTGTACTTGATTCCATATCTGCCATGCGCCTTCACGTTTTCAAGAAAGACATTTTTGAAATGTCTTTCAGGCAGACCACACAGGTAAACGGCATTGCCGCCGACCGTCTCTATATCAATATTCTTAAAGTAAATGCCGTCAACCTCTGGCGTACCGTCATTGATCTCCGCAGGCGTATCGGCGTCAAATTCGGCGTCGCCGTAAAAGCCGTCTAAATAAAGCGCGCCGCGGAACCACTGTGAGTCGCTTATCTCCCTGTCGTTGTTCACAAGTGAACAGTCCTCATAATGTATGTTTTTTATATAGCTTCCCCTGCCGCGTATGGTTTTGACGCTCGCGATGCTGAAGGTATTCTCAAACCTGCAGCCGCGCACATACACGTCTCTTACCCCGCCTGACATTTCGCTTCCTATTGCTACGCCGAAGCCGCTCATAAAACGGCAGTTCTCTATTGTCACGCGCTTTGAGGGAATGCCCGCCCTGCGACCTTCCTCATCTCTGCCCGATTTTACCGCGATACAGTCATCCTGGCTTGCGATAAGCGAATTTGTGACAAACACGTCCCTGCAGGAGTCAATGTCTATTCCGTCGCCGTTGAAAATGCCCTCGTAGCGTCTGCCTTCCTCATCATATTTGGTGTGAACGCTTATATTGTCAATAACCACGTTTTTACAGTAAATAAGATGCAGACACCATGACGGCGACTGGCGTATCGTGACATTCCTAATCACAAGATTTTTAGTGTTCCTGATACATACTGCGCGGCCGCGCTTTCCTTTCTTTTCTCTCATCTCCATTGCAAAGAGTGCGGCGCCGTTTGCGTCTATGACGCCTTTGCCGTCAATCGTAATGTTTTTGTGCGGCGCACCGTCAGTATTGATAAGGCTCGCATAGCAAAGCTGGTCAAGCCCCTCAAACGGACAGCCCATGACGGGAAAGTCTTCTATGCTACCGCTCCCCATAAGCCTTGCGCCCTCCCCGATAAAAAGCGTCATGTTGCTCTTTAAGTAAAGCGCGCCCGTGATAAACGTACCCTTTGGGACATATACCGTATCGCCCTTCCCGCACAAGTCGATTGCCCTTTGAATTGCCTTCGTGTTCACAGTCACGCCGTCAGCGACTGCTCCATAGTCTGTGATGTTAAGCATATCTCTGCCTCCTTCTTTTTATATAGCAGTAAACTTGCTATTTTCACACTTAAATTTTTCCTGTAAATACAATAACTATAAATTGAGATAAGTTTATCACATGGCATATTTTTTATCAATAAAATCGAGTAATTAGGAAGTCTCTTAGAGCGTACAACTCCGGCGCGTTTTTTGCATACTGACGTAATACAAGCATGGCGTCACTGGTGCCTTGCTTGCATAGAAATAGAAAGCGGGCCGGATGAACATATACGCACATCTGACCCGTTTTCTCTGTAAATTACATTGTATGCAGCAAAGAGCACCTGTTGCACGTTTTCTGCCTTCTCATACCGGTTCCAATGTAAATTACATCGGTCCCTTACTCTTCTTCTTTCACCGGATGCACCGCAACCAGCAGCTTTCCGACCCGCAGGTCGTCCATTTCCAGAACCGTCACCGTGATATTCTCATAGTCAAAACTGTCCCCGGCTTTCGGGAAACCGCCGAACTGCTCCAGCGTCCAGCCGCCGACGGTGACGGAATCGGTCTCAAAATCGTCTTCGTCCCACTCCGCCAGCTCGCAGAACTCACCGATGGACAGGTCGCCGTCGATCTCGTACTCGTGCTCGCCGCGCTCCACCACCTCGTTCACCACTTCGTCGGTCTCGTCCCAGATATCGCCGACGATCTGCTCCAGCACATCCTCCATGGTCACCATGCCGATCGTGCTTCCGTACTCGTCGGTGACGATCGCGATATGGGTCTTGCGCTGCTTCATCATCGTCAGGATGGCCGGCAGCTTCGTGGTCTTATAGACGAAGCAGGGCTCAATCAGCAGGCTCTTCAGATCCGGCTCCGGCGTATCCAGCAGGGCCCGGTAGTAATGGTTCAGGTACAGAACGCCCAGGATCCGCTCCCTTCGTTCGTCATAGACCGGCAGGCGGGAAAATGTACTCTCCTCGATCTGCCGCCGAATCTCCTGCGGATCGTCGTCGATCTCCAGCGCCTCCATGTCTACACGGGGCGTCATGATCTCATGGGCAGAGATCTCGGCAAAATCCAGCGCGTTCTGCAGAAGCTCCGACTGATCCTCGTCAATGATACCCTCATCCTCCGAGGTCTCGATCAGATCGATCAGTTCTTCCTCCGCCGCCTCGGCCTCCTCGTCTTCATCCAGAGTCTCGCCCTTTAACGAAGATGTGATCCCGTTCACCGCACCGCAGATCACCCAGGTCACCGGCGTCAGCACCGCCATCAGAAAGCGCAGAGGACTGGCCACCTTAAGGGCAAAGGGCTGCGGATTCCGCCTGGCGATGATCTTGGGCATAGTCTCGCCGAAGATCAGCACCAGCACCGTCAGAAGGAGCGACGCGGCGGAAGTATAAATATCCTGCTTCGCGGCCGACGCGTCCGCCCCCGCGATCAGAAGCGCGAGAAGCGTCATCACGCTGGACGCGGAAATATTGACCAGGTTATTGCCGATCAGGATTGTCGAAAGCGCCCGGTCAAACCGGTCACAGATATAAAGCGCCTGCTTCACCGCCGGACTGTGGCTGGCTTCCAGCCTTGTACGGTTCAGTCCGGAATAAGCGATCTCCGATCCCGAGAAGAACGCGGAGAAAGCCAGCAGAACCACAATTGAGAAGCTGTAGAGAATCACCGCAGTCATTCCGCCTTCGCCTCCTCCCTGACGATCCGCAGGACGCGGATGCGCCGCTTCTCCATTTTCTGGATCGTGATATGCAGATCCCGGTAGGTGAAGCTGTCCCCCTGCCGGGGGATATTGTCAAACGCGTCGTAGACCAGGCTGACCATATTTCTGTGGGCCACCTCGTCTTCGTCGTAATTCTCATAACCCATGCGGTCGAAGCAGTCGTCGACGCTCATGGAGGCGTCCACATCCCAGGTGTGGCCGTCGATCTGCACGAAGCTCTCCACGACCTCATCGTCCTCGTCCCAGATATCGCCCACCAGTTCCTCCAGCATATCCTCCACCGTGACCACGCCTTCCACGCCGCCGTAATCGTCGGTGACAATGGCCATGCTGGCCTTGCGGCGGTTCATGGCCGGCAGAAGATCGGCGATCTCCGTGCTGCCGTGGACGAAAAACGGCGGATCCATCACCTGATGAATGTCCACCTTCTCCCCGTCCTTCAGATAAGCCTTCACGAATTTGCGGCAGGACAGCACGCCCACCACATTGTCGATGGAATCATGATAGACCGGCATCCGGGAATGACGCACCGCGCGGATATGGCTCAGGATCTCCTCCACGCTGTCGCTGTCGTCAATGGCTTCCACATCCACCCGGACCGTCAGGATATCGTCCACGATATGGTCGCCGAAGCTGAGAGCGGACTGCACCAGCTCGCCCTTCTCGGTCTCCAGGCCGCCTTCCTCCGCGATATTTTCCACCATATCATAGAACTCATCCTCGGTAACGGCGCTGTCGCCGCCGCCGATCAGATTGGCCGCCACATTGCCGATCGCCGTCAGCAGAAAGGAAAACGGCGTACAGATGCGCATGAACAGGATCAGCGATCCCGCGATCGTCTGGGAAAAATGCTCCGAATATTTCTTCGCGACGCTTTTGGGAAGCAGTTCCGCGAAAAAGAACACAATAACAGTAAGCACCAGCGTCGTGGCAGCCACAGCGTTCGTGCCCCACATCCGTGTCGCCCAGACCGTAGTGATGGAGGATGCAAGGATATGTGATAGATTATTGCCGATAAGGATGGTGGACAGGGCCTTGTCGAAGTGATCCAGAATATACTGGACATTCTTCGCCCCCCGGTCGCCCTTGTCCGCCAGCAGACGGATACGAACTTTATTGACAGAACTTAACGCAATCTCACTGGATGCGAAATATGCGCCCATAACGAGCAGAACAATGATCAGGATTAGGGATATCCAACTGTCCCCTTCCATCGGAAAAACCACCTAGCCTTTCTTAAATACACCTTTCTTTGAGTAAAGATAGTTTTATTATACGGAAGAATATGGGGTTTGTCAATCGTTTGCGCTGAATCCGGAAAATGATTGACGTAATTCCGCGAAAATCCGGCATTTGGGTTTTTTTACTCTGCCAATGCCCTTCGCATACTTAAATGCTGCCGTTTCCCACACATGGAAACCAATATAGGGTCACTGGCGCGCTGCCTGGATGAAATTACGAGCAGAGTGTCAATGACATTCTGCTCGCGCGGAAATATGGGCAAGGCGTCACTGGCGCCTTGCCTGCATGGAAACGCGGACAGGACGTCGATGACGCTCTGCCCGCATGGAATATAACCGCGCTCAGCGGTAAACCCTCACGTCTGCGGCGTACGCCTCAAACTCTTCCCGCTGCGCCTGCCAGTTCTCCCTAAGCTGCGCCATGCCCAGCCGTCCATTCACATACTCCTCCGCCCACTCATTACCGGACAGAACCGTCAGGTGATGGCCGTCAATGCTGCCGGACATCCGCCGGTACTCCAGCTTGTCCGGATAGCGCCGCGCAATCGCTTTGATAAGAGCCAGCGCCGCCGGCAGAAAATCGCAGTCTGCCTTCAGCGGCGCAAATTCCAGCCCGAAGCAGAGTTCCCCGCGGTATTTGCTGTTGGACGGCACAAAGGACCGCCGCCGGAAGCAGACGGATCCGTCGTCCAGTCCGTCCGCATCAAATATCTCCTTCACGTCCCGATAGATCCGGTCCATATCGATAAACGGCGCCCCATAGACCTGGAACGGCTTCTCGCTTCCCCGCCCTTCGCTGATATTCAGCGACTCAAAGAGGCAGCCGCCGCTGTAACAGACTGTGCTGTCAAAGGTAGGAAGCGCAGGCGACGGCGTATTCCAAAGGAGGCCGGTATCGGGATAAAGCATGTCCCGTCTGTAATTCTCCATTGTCACCACCGTCAGATCCGCCTTCTTTCCGGTATATTTCAGATAATATCCCGCCATCTCGCCGATGGTCAGGCCATACCGCATGGGCAGCTCCAGATCGCCGACAAAGCTGTGGATATCCGCCCGGATGCGCGCGCCGCACACGCGGCCGCCCAGCGGATCCGGCCGGTCCAGGATCACGTAGGGAAGCCCCGCGGCCGCCGCGGCCCCGAGCGCATAGCACATGGTGTAGATATAAGTGTAATAGCGCAGACCCACATCCTGGATATCGCAGACCAGCAGATCCAGGCCTTCAAGATCCTCCTTCTTCGGCGCACGGCGTTCCCCGTACAGGGACAGCACCGGAATCTGAAAACGAGGATGGCGCGAATCCTTCACTTTCTCTCCGGCCTCGGCTCCGTACAGACCGTGCTCCGGCGTGAAGATCTTCGCAATCTTATAGCCCGCTTCCATGAAAAGTTCCACTGTATCCCTGGTCCAGTCGGGGGATATGCCGGTAAAATTCGTGATCAGCCCGATCCGTCTGCCGCGGAACAGGCGGTCATACGCATTGATACGTTCGACTCCTATGATCGTTCTCATCGCAGTTCCTCCTTCTCAGACAATTTCCTTTCCTGCTGCCTCACCTAACTCTACCACCGCTATATGCGGTCTGTGGTCGCTGACTATCAGATCCGGGACAGCCGCCCGTACCGCTCTCACCGAACCAGCCGTCATGACATAATCGATCTTACAGTCCGGTACATCCGACGGAAATGTCCGGTCTTCGCCTGCCATCAGAAGTTCCCCCGCATCCTCGAAAATTTCCTGCAAAGGTCTCAGGACCGGACTGTCCGGCGTCTGATTGAAATCTCCCATCAGAACCGTCGGTTCACCCGGTCTGACCAGGGAAAGAACGGTCTGTACTGCGTTCTTCGCTTCCGATGAGGCCAGTCCCATATGAGTCGCCAACACCGTCAGCTTCTGCATTCCCAGGTCGATTTCCGCCCGGATCACGCAGCGCGATTCATAATATACCGGTTCATCCTTCACGGGAGGATCTGGTATCGCCACCGTTTCGGCACTCAGAATCGGATATCTGGAAATGATCCCGTTCCCGTAGACGCCTTTGCCTTCTATATCGATCGCGCGGCCGAAGCAATAGTACCGATACCCCAGCCTTTCCGCGATCTGTTTCACCTGCGGCGTAAATTCCGGATCGCGGATCCCCGGCATCACATCGCGCACTTCATTTAAGCCGATAATATCCGCGCCGCAGGTTCTGATCGCATCCGCAAATAACGGCAGATCGATAACCTCCTCCGTCCCCGCCCCGGCCGCGTGCGCCGCTTTTCGGCGCTTATAATCAAGTCCGTGCTGGATATTAAATGTCATCACTGCGATCTGCATAGGCTTCCGCAGTCTCCCGCGTCCTACGCCGATCTTCCCTCCGTCCAGCAGGTAAGCCTTCGCCGCACGTTGGAGACGGGTCCGTTCCGGCAGCGCGCTGACCGGCGTGTCATCCGGCGACTGGAACAGCCACCGCATATAGGATCTCTCATCCTCATTCACCCGGTCGATGACGAACCTCCTCTGAAATGCGAGGATATGGCTTTCCTCCGGCAAGAGCTGCCCCAGAGCCGGCGACAGCAGCCAGGAGCCGCATACATATTCCACGCCGTCATAGGCCGGATAATACTGATGAAAAAATTCTTCCGCCTCCCGCAGGGACGCGTCCACAGATGATTCGGAGAGATCCGCGTCGGACGGAATATGCAGATGAATGCTGAACATTCCATCCGCCGGTTCCTTTACCATCTCGTATTCCAGCGCGCCGATCCGGAAGAGCCGCATGCATGTCTGCCGGTAGGTCCAGAAGTCTCTCTCAAAATAACGGCTTCCATTTCGCACCTGACATTCACCCATGAAACGCGGAAAGCATTTCATCGTATCGATAAAAATGCGCTCGGATATCCCCATGGAACGGTATTTTTCATAAACGCGGCGGGCGCTCTCCAGATGGCAGTACAGCATATCATAGCTGCGAAGACGCTCAGCAACCGCGGCAATGCCTGAATCACGGTTATATACAGCGGCGGTAACATGATCTGAATTGCAGGGATGTTCGGCGGTGGCTGCAGAGCCTGAACTGCAAGAATATTCTGTACCAGCGGCAGAACCCGAGTTACAGTGATGATCAACAGTTACAGAATTCAAATCCTCGCCAACCGTCCCCTGCCGCGGCTGTTCATACGCATCCAGCCAATCTTTCAGTCCCAGATACGCCTGCTCCGCCGTTTCCATGCAGGTCATTCCCTCAATAAAGCCGTCCAGTTCCTGTAACGGCAGGCGCTTCGCGCTCTCCTTAAGGAGCTCGATATCTTCCGGCAATAACTCAATTTTCTCATATAACTCCATCGGTTCCACCGCTCATACCTCCTTCTTCATATCCGCCCAGCTCTTCACGATCGTGAAGCCGGCCGCCTCGTAGATCCTTCTGGCCGGATTATCCTCGCCGGTAAAGAGCGTCATATAGTCGGCTCCGATCGCCCGCAGATTCGCGCAGAGCGCCGAGAATAATACCTTCGCCACACCCCGGCCTCTGGCGGACGGATCGACAGCGATCCCGGAAAAGAAACCTCTTCCGCTGACTTCCACATCCAGCGGCCCGGCGAATCCCAGAACTCTGCCGTTCTTCACCGGCACAAGGATCGGCCGTCCGCCGTCTGCAGGAAGCGGTTCACCCAGGATCGATCTTCTCCACATGGAATTTCCAAGATGATCGATCAGATCCGCCATGCCCTCCATTGTATCCGGATCATAGACGCGGATGAAATAACCGTCCGCGTTCAGCCGCGCCTCGATCTCCTTTATGGCTGCGGGAACCTCATAGTCTCCGATCCGCCTGAAATAACTGTTCTGCCGCGAGTAGTCCTGATACCCCGCGGCATGAAAGAATTCATAAGCCGGCGACGACAGATCCACGCCGGGCGAATTGGGATGCTCGCAGCCCGGATGACCGGGGATCTTCCAGACCAGATTGACCGGATCGAAATAGGATATATGTATCTCTTTCACGTGAAAACGCTTTTTCATTTCCGTCTCAAGAGCGCAAAGCATCTCACTGCCAAGGCCGCGCCTTCTGGCATCGGTCGCTGTCAGAACCATGGTGATAAAGCCCCGGTCTTCGCCTTCTATATAACTGCCGCTTGCGAAGGCCCGGCCGCTCCCGTGGAGAAACGTCATCTTCCCAATGCCTGGCTCTGCCGCCAGCAGGAGACGCTCAAGTTCATCGGAATTCAGCGCTTTATACGGGAAGTCCTTCTCTCCCGCGCATTCCGACCATAAGTCGTATATCTGGCCGGCTGCCCGGCTTTTCTGAAATACTTCTGTATACATGCGGACTCCTTTCCGTGGAGAATGCTTTGTCCATATACATCATCATATTTCATATGCGTGTGGAATGCAATCTTTTTTGAAATAAAATTTCATTGTATAGATATAAAAGCGAAATTTTGAGTTGATATGGGGTGTGGGGTAACAAAACAAAATATGTGCACATCGTCGCGGGAGATACGCGAGAGGAAGCCCCGCCGCCTGCGCTCATGGTTCCGGAGGGAAGAGGTTCTAAGACGAAAAACGGCCGCCTTCGGGGCACCGTCAAATTCGTGAGAAATCCTGAAAGGATTTCTCACTCAGCTTGCGCTCCGCCCCTGACTTGAGGTCAGGGGCTCCGGCCCCGGCGGCGGCCGTTTTTCGCCTAAGAACCTCTAACCCTCCTCCACAAATCGCGCAGACGGCGGGGCTTCCTCTCGCTGTGTTTACTCGGTGATCTGAGGATAAAAGTGTCATAAAAACTGGCAAAAGGACGGAAACTGACGGGTTGTCGTTATTTTATCCGTTATTTTATCCGGAATAATTCAATATCTCCATAATGTACGCTGTATACCGGATATCTCAATGTAGCATTATAAAGCCCTGCTTCTTTCCATCATCGCGCCTGCTGCAACACAGCGTGACAGGCGGGGCCGGGACACATCCTGGGCGCGATTTACGGAGAAGGGTTAGTCTTTCTTAATGAAAAAACGCCGGTTTGAGGGTCGGAGCCCATGACCACAAGTCATGGGCGGAGCGGCAACCTGAGCGAGAATTTCTTCAGAAATTCTCGCGAATTTGCCGTTGCCCTCAAACTGGCGTTTTTGAATTTAGAAAGACTTCCCTTCGGAGTCATGAGCGTCCAGGATGTGTCCCGGCCCCGCCTGTCACGCGTACCTCCCGCGACTATGTGCGCAAACTCAGATATCCAGCGCCGCGTGATACCCCCAATACACCGCGTTGGTGATGGTCGACACCTTCGCCGCATCCCCAATGACCCGCACGTATGGCGCGCAGTCCTGCAGCTCTTCCACTACGTCGGTGCGTGAGCGCTGGCCCAGGGCGCAGATCACAGTCGTTCCGGGCACCAGCTGCTTCTCTCCGTTCTTATCCTCGCAGATAATGCCTTCCTTTGTAACCTCTAACCCTTTATAACCTGTATGTACAGTCACATATTTCTCGATCTCTGCCAGCAGAAGCGGCCGATGGCGTACATTGGCGTCCGGAGCCAGCATATCGCGCATTTCCACCAAATGGACGCGCTTGCCTTCCATACCCAGATGGATCGCGCACTCGCATCCGGCCAGACCGCCGCCGAAGACCACCACGTCATCGGTGACCTTGTCCTTCTCCAAATAGTAGTTATTGACAACGACTACATTGTCGCCATCCAACCCTTTAATCGGCGGAACAAGCGGCTTCGATCCCACGGCAATGATCAGGGCGTCCGGATTCATCGCCTCCGCATACTCTTTCATTACCTCCGTATTCAGCCGGATCTCCACGCCGGCCTTCCGGGCCAGCCGCTCGTAAGTGCCGGTCAGCTCGTACATCTC
>CANQBX010000077.1 GCA_947589095.1 uncultured Lachnospiraceae bacterium | reverse complement strand
GGAGGGCGACGCTCATGTTGACGATTGAAGGACTTCTCGCAGTGCTCAGTTTTGGACTGGCCTGCTTTAGTATCGGATACGCCATCGGGCGTAACGATAATCGCAAGACGCAGAAATAGCCGCCCCGACCTCGTAAGTTGAGCAGCTATTTCATAGCATCAAATATTACCGGGCCAGCCGTCTATCGGCGGCACCTTCTTTTGTCTTTACTATAACATATATTTCCGATTGATGCAAGCCCCATGTTTTTTAAACAACCATCTTTAATTTGCGGATAAGCAAAAACTAAGACATTATTTATATTCTGGGAGGAACGCATTATGAATGCAAAGAAGATTTTGATCGTAATCGATATGCAGAAGGATTTTATCGACGGCAGTCTCGGCACGACGGAGGCGCAGGCCATCGTGGAAAATGTGGTCGGCCTGATTGACGGTTTCGACGGCGAGGTGCTGTATACGTTGGACACGCATTTTGAGAATTACATGGATACGCTGGAGGGGAAGAAGCTGCCGGTCATGCACTGCATTCGGGGAACGGATGGATGGCAGGTGGAATCGCAGGTTTTAGCTGCTCTTGAGCGGAAAAACGCGAAATGCTTCGAGAAGCCGACGTTCGGTTCCTATGAATTGGTCGATTATGTCTATGAGGCTGTGCGCGGGGATGCGGCCGCGGCAGCGGAGCTCACCCTGGCCGGTCTCTGCACCGACATCTGCGTGGCGTCCAACGCGATTCTTCTTCGCGCCAAGCTGCCGGATACGGTGATCCGCGTGAAGGCGGACTGCTGCGCCGGCGTGACGCCCGCGTCCCATCAGGCGGCGCTGACCACATTATCCATGTGCCAGATGGATATTATCTGACATCACTGCGATATTTAACTACCGGCTATAAAGGAGAGCAAAATGCAAAACGCGTCAGTCTGGACCGAGAAAGTCCTGATCCCGACCTATGGGATCGGCGAAGCGGAGAGGAATCCGGTCTTTCTGGACAAGCGGGTCTATCAGGGCAGCTCGGGGAAGGTGCAGGCTGGGGCGGGAGTCTGAGGCCATGGCGCAGGTGCTGGATAATTTGAAGTTAGATCCGTTTGATTTTGTGTCCGGGAATGAGAAACTCCTTTTGGAGGGGGATTCGGATGGAGAAGGACGGAAGGCGCTTGACGGGCTGATGAGGGGGTTCGTGGAGAATTACCTGATGGCGGCGCGGGACTACGCGGAGTGGGGCGCTTATGACGAAGCGGTCGCGCTGCTTGATGCCTGTAAGAAAAGCTGGCCGATGCTGGGGTATTATAGGGCGTGGTATCTGTATCTGGCAGGAAAGAATGGAACCGGGAGTGTGTCGCGGGGAGTTCGGGAGAAAGGAAACGGAGACGCGCCACAATTTGCGGGTGAGAAAGAAAACGAAACTGTACAACAGAGAGAAGAAATAACAATCGGCGATGTGGGTCGTTGCGTGGGTGAAAAGGAAATTGGAGACACGCTGCGGTGCGTGGGAGAGAAAAGAACTGCAAATGCGTTACAGAGTGTAGAAGAGCAAAGAAGCGGAAACGTGTTCCGGGGCGTAGAAGAGAAAGCAATCGAGGACGCTCTGCGCACGGCGGAGAATTGCAAGACGGATTACTGCTTCCCCAACAAACTGGAGGACATTGCCGTTCTGTGTTTCGCGATCGCGAGAGGCTGCCGCAGGAAAGCGTATGAGGAGGCGGAGAAACTGCTCCGTAAGGCGTTCATTTATCCGGAGAACCTGGGCGAGGGCAAGCTGGAAGGAATGAAGGACAACCATCTGTACTACCATCTGGGGCTTGCGCTGGAAGGACAGGAAAGAGACGAAGAAGCCCGGGAATGCTTTGCGAAAGCGACGCTTGGCACGGACGAGCCGGCGGGCGCCCTCTATTACAATGACCAGCCTGCGGACATGATCCTCTACCAGGGACTGGCTTACCGGAAGCTTGGCAGGGAGAAGGAGGCGAGGGCAAGGTTTTACCGGCTGATCGATTACGGTGAGCAGCATCTGGAGGATCGGATGAAGATTCCGTATTTTGCGGTTTCGCTGCCGGAGTTTCTGATCTTTGACGAGGATTATACGAAGCGAAACCGGGCCCATTGCTGTTATCTGATGGCGCTGGGGAATCTGGGACTGGGGAACCGGGAGAAGGCGGCCGGGTATCTGGACGAGGCAGTGAAGATTGAGCCGTCCCATATGATGTGCAGGGTATATCAGAAGGTCTTGGATGGAGCCATGTTTCTGTGAGATGCGGATCGTGTGATTCGTTCCGCTGATTCTGATTCAAAGCTTATGATTAAGAAAAGAAACTGGAATATAGACGGCAGGCAAATTAGTCTGGCCGGAAGTGAGCGAATCATGATGGAACGAAAGAACTGTATATAACGGTATATGTGATCGACGGAGGAAACAGATGGAATACTATTCTCTGGCGGGGAAATGGCAGGCGGATATCGGAGACGGACAGATCTATTCTGTCATGCTTCCGGGAACTCTGGATGAAAATGGGATCGGCGGCCGGGACATTGGAAATGCGCAGCTGCATCCGGACAGCAGTCTGGGAGGAAAGGAAGAATTACAAAGAGAAAATGTCATTCTGACCCGGTTTACCAGAAAGCACACCTATGAAGGCGCGGCGGAATTTGCAAGGACAATCGCGTTTGACGCGCCACAGGGCAGGAGAGTGTTCCTGGAAGTAGAACGTGCAAGATGCCTTCGATTGTCGGTGGATGGTCGGGAAGTTCCTCATTTCCGAGAACCGTCGCTCAGTACGCCTCACGTATTCGAGGTGACGGACTGCCTTCGGGCCGGGGATGCGGCGGATAGTCCGGAACATGGATACGTGGAAGCGAGATACCGGGTAGCGGCCGATTTGGGTTATGGTGATGCGGATGCCAAGCAGCAGGTGACAGCCGATCCGGAGCATAGACATGTGGGAACGGAACACAGGATTGTCCTGACGTCCGACAACAGCTATCCGGGACTTCCTCATGATAATATTGTCTATTCCTCCGCGGCCACGGATGAGACCCAGACGAACTGGAACGGAGCGCTCGGTTATCTGCGCCTGCGGGTAGAGGAGCCGGTATTTATAGAGGCAGTGCGGGCGTATCCATCGGGAGATGAGTTGACGGTCGTGGTATGCATCTCTGCGGAGAATGCCTGGGAGGGCAAAGTACATATTTCCTCAGAGGCGTTGGAAGAGACGGTGACGGCAGAGGTTGACGGGAAGGTAGGGGATACGGAAATCGTGATGAAAGCGCTGCTGGCGAAGGTTGAGCTGCGGCGCTGGGATGAGTACGAGGGGAATCTGTATGAGCTGACAGTGGAACTTGCGGGGACAGCTGTGTTGGAAGATGAGGCGAAGATTGCCGAGACGGTTGTTTCGAAAACTGCAGCACAGTTTACTGGTGCGATTGTTTTGGAAACTGCGGCGCAGTTTTCTGGGACAGGATTTTCGAAAGATGAAGAACAGGCGGCTGCGAAAGCCGCTTCGGAAGATGAAGAACAGGCGGCTGCGAAAGCCGCTTCGAAAGATGAAGAACAGGCGGCTGCGAAAGCCGCTTTGGAAGATGAAGCACAAGTGGCTGGCATGACTGCTTCGGTAACTTGTGCGCAGGCCGTGTTTCGCGCCAGGAAAACAGTCACATTCGGCGTCCGGGATTTCGGCGCGGACAGCGAGGGCAGGCTGACGCTGAACGGCAGGAAAATTTTCCTGCGAGGCGAGGCAAACTGCGCCGTATATCCGGAGACCGGGTACTGCCCGATGTCTGTGGAGGAATGGACGGAGCTCCTTACGACATACAAGTCTTACGGCCTCAATTTTGTGCGTTTCCATTCCCACTGCCCGCCGGAGGCTGCATTCACGGCGGCGGACCGGATGGGAATATTGATGCAGCCGGAATTATCCCACTGGAATCCGAGGGATGCCTTCGAGACGGAGGAAAGCCTTGCCTGCTATACGGCGGAGCTTGCAGGAATCCTGCGGATGCTGGCGAATCATCCGTCTTTTGTCATGCTGTCTTTGGGAAATGAACTGCAGGCGTCGGAGAAGGGCCATGCCCGTATGCGGGAACTTCTGGAAATGGCCCGCCGGACGGATCCCACGAGAATGTACGCTAACGGATCCAATGTGCATTACGGCCAAATCGGATGCGACGGAAACAGCGATTTCTATACGGCCAGCAATTACTATGAACATGCGCTGCGGGCGGCCTTCGCAAATATGGATGGATATCTGAACCGGAAATATCCGAGCGCCGCACAAAACTTTGATAAGACGATGCGGATCCTGCGGGAGAGCTATAAAGGACCGGTGTTCGGCTTTGAGGTGGGACAGTACGAGGTGCTTCCCGATTTTGATGAGCTTGAGGATTTTAAAGGGATCACAGACCCGGCTAATCTGCGGCATATTAAGGAGCAGGTGGAAGAAAAGGGGCTTACGCCTTTGTGGAAACGGTACGTGGAAGCCACGGGCGAGTTATCGAGGCTCTGCTATCGGGAAGAGGTGGAGGCAGTCCTGCGAACGGAGGGAATGTCGGGCATGGCTCTTCTGGGATTGCAGGATTTTCCGGGACAGGGGACGGCTCTGGTGGGAATGCTGAATTCCCATATGAAACCGAAGCCGTATTCCTTCGCGAAGCCGGAACGGTTCCGGGAGTTTTTCACGGCGCAGCTGCCGCTTGTGTTCCTGCCCCGGTATACATATGAAAATACGGAGACTCTGGAAGCGGAGGTGCAGGTGGCGAATTACGGGAAAGAGCCGCTTGCGGGGCCGCTTCGCTGCAGGCTGCGGGGGGATGGTATTGTTATATACCCGGAAGAAATCAAGACCGAATCAGAGATAGTCGCATCTGGTACAGTCAAAACAGATGTAGATAGAACAGAAGATTGTAGTGGAACTGTTAGTGGAAACGGCCGCGAAGAAGGCAGCAGGCCTGTCAGTGGGCATAGGTGTGAAGTAGATGGCAAAGATGGTCGTGGAACTGGCACCGGAATTAACAGTGGAGATAACTGCAGAGTTAGCTTTGGAGAAGTATTTTGCCCGGCAGGAAAGCTGACATTTTTAGGAAGATTTTCATTTCCTCTTAACAGACTCACTGTTCCCGCTCGGCTGGAACTGGAAGTATCCATAGGCTCTGTGGCGAATCATTATCCGATCTGGGTTTATCCGGCTGTACACCCGGTATGTCCGGAAAATGTATATGAAACGGTTCGCATCGATGAAAAAGCAGAGGAGGTGCTGAACGCGGGCGGAACCGTATATCTGTCGCCGCCCTCCACGAAGGAGGCCCTTCCCGATTCCATCCAGGCGCAGTTCTCTACGGATTTCTGGTCTGTCGGTACATTTGTAGGTCAGGAAGGCGCCATGGGACAGCTGATCGATGATAAGCATCCGATCTTTCGGGAGTTCCCGACGGAATTTCATACCAACTGGCAGTGGTGGCTCATGGCTTCCCGGCGGGCCGTGATCCTGCCGAAGCGTTACGAGGCGATCGTGACGGAAATGGACAGCTGCGCGTATCTGCGTCCCATGGCGCAGCTGCTGGAATGCCGCTGCGGCCGGGGGAAGCTGCTGTTTTCCTCCATAGGGCTTCAGGAGCTGCAGACGTATCCGGAGGCCAGGGCGCTGCTGGCGGCCATTTACCGGTATATGGCGTCGGATGCATTCGCTCCGAAGCAGGAGATCGAATTAGACGTATGGAAAAAGCTGGTGCGGTGACTGGGGCCTTCCATAAGGAAGGGTGCTCGAACCAGATGCGGCGGGATGATCTGGATTTCATCCCGGAGAATTATCCGAAGCGAAAGGAACTGGAGAGACTGGTCGTCGATCTGCTGATGTGCGCGGAGATGACGGAGACGGACCGGAAAGGAGAATGATAATTGACTTCGGTATTATGTAAATTGCCTGCGACATGCCGCTGCTGCATAGCTGCATATATTCGCTTGCGATTGATAAAAAGCAATAAATTGGATAATATTAAAATTGCCCCGCAAGGGGTAAGGGCGTTGTCATAAAACGGCAGGCGGTTAGCTAATATCCCTCGGAAGGGGGTGAAGCTTATGCGGATTACGTTACATATCGGTAAATTTACCGTTACGATTATCGTAAGAAGCAACTACCGCCACTATGCCTGCTACGAGCAGACTTCTTTCTACGATACTCAGATGAAGGCCATTCAGGAGGCTTCGGGCCGCACGGAGAAGACGCTGACGCACCTCTGCGGCCTGCTCACCGATCTGATCACGGCAGGGTCGATCTGCGCCTTGGTTTGTCTGATCAGTCCCATATTTCTGGTGCTCTCCCTTCTGCCGCTGATCGCGCAGACCCTCTGGGGAGGGAAACTTGGCGAGATCCGCTCTTTTTGTATTGCGTATGCGATCCATATTGTAGTATAATGGTTATCGGTTGCAGGAGAAATTTCCGGCAATTGGAGGTGAACATGAAAATAGGTAATTACAGCGCTGCGAAAGCAGCGCTTTTGATGGGAATCATGATTCTCTTTGTGGGCGCTGTTTCTTTGAGATGTGCGGAGATTTCCGCGTACGCGGCGGGGCCGGGGACCGCTTTGGCGGGATCCGGAACCGATCTTGCAGGTGTCGGAACCGGTCAGACCAGTTCAGGAACCGGTCTTGCGGCGCCATCCACGTCCGGCGCGCTCCATGTGGAAGGCGCGAAGCTTGTGGGCAGCGACGGCCGGCCGGTGCAGCTGCGCGGCATCAGCACCCATGGTATCGCCTGGTTCCCGGATTATATCAATGAAGCCGCGTTTCGGCAGTTCCGCACCGAGTGGGGCGCCAATGTGATCCGCCTCGCCATGTACACGGCGGAATACGGCGGCTACTGCTCCGGCGGCGATAAGACGCAGCTTAAGAATCGGATCCGCAGCGGCGTCCGCTTTGCCACGGCCCAGGATCTGTATGTGATCATCGACTGGCATATCCTTTCCGACGGCGATCCGAACACCCATAAGGAAGACGCGAAAGCATTTTTCTCCGAGATGTCGAAGGAGTTTGCGGCGAATAACAATGTGCTCTACGAGATCTGCAACGAGCCCAATGGCGGAACCACCTGGCAGCAGATCAAGGCTTACGCGAACGAGATCATCCCGGCGATCCGCGCGAACGACAAGGATGCGGTCATCATTGTGGGGACGCCGAACTGGTCCCAGTATGTGGATCAGGCCGCGGCGGATCCGATCACCGGCTATGACAATATCATGTACGCCCTGCATTTCTACGCCGCAACCCATAAGGACGACCTGCGGGCGAAGATGGTGGGAGCGATTCAGAAGGGACTGCCTATATTTGTGACAGAGTACGGTATCTGCGATGCCAGCGGAAACGGCGGCATTGACGAGGCCAGCGCGAACCAGTGGATCAGCACGATGAACCAATACGGCGTCAGCTATGTAGCCTGGAACCTGTCCAATAAGGCAGAGACTTCGGCTATTATTCAGAGCGGAAGCACGAAGAAAAGCGGACTTACCGACAGCGATCTGAGCGCTTCCGGCAAATGGCTCCGCGCTATGCTGATGAGCGCCGCCGGTGCGTCAGAAAGCCGGAACGGGGCGGCAGCTACATCGGGCGCAGGACAGAGCGGGAGTAAGAACAGCGGCGGACCGCTTGGAAGCTTTGGACAAAGCACCGCCAGCGGCTCGAGTGGAAGCGGCAGCAAAAACACAGTCAATGGTTCGCTCACAGACGGCAGTAAGAACAGCGGCGGTCCGCTTGGAAACAGTGGACAGAACACCGTAAGCAGTTCAGCAGGCAGCGCACTGTCCGGTGACAGCCTGGTTATTCAGAGCGGAAATATCCGCGTCACGGCCACTGTCGTGAACCGATGGACTTCCGGCGGCGAAGCGTATACGCATTATACGATGAAACTGGAGAATACGTCCGGCTCGCCGGTAAGTCAGTGGACTGTCACGATCCCATTTACCGAAAGCTTCCGTCTGACGGACAGCTGGAACGGGGATTATACGGTATCCGGGCATACGCTGATCGTCACTCCCAAATCATATAACGGAAAGATCGCGGCTGGCGGTTCCGTGTCCGATGTGGGATTCATCGTGGCCGGAGCGGAGATCGCGGACGGTACATAATTATATCGGTATGTCGGTGCAGGAGCCGAACCGCGCTTTCTGCACCACGACAGCCTGTACGCACAAATACTGCGTACGGCTGCGCGTATGGCAGAATTTTCGATACGTTTGCTGACGGAAAAGCCGAAGCAGAATCTTCCGTCAGCGCGAAGCGTGAGCATTTGACCGGCAATAAATAAGAGAAATCAGGTGTTTCGAAATGGAAACAGATAAGACCAATCATTACGAGGAGATGGGGGAGCGTTTCGTTGAGAGCTACCGCAGACACGGCGGCAATACGATCCTGGTGCTTCTCGGGTTCTACAAGGGACAGTATCACCGCTTCCTGATCTCCACGTTTTTCTTTGTGATCAAGCATTCGCCGGCGCTGTTCACATCGCTTCTTGTGGCCAACGTGATCAACGGCGTGATGGCGGGCGACGATACCGCGGTCCGGGCGATCTATACGAATGTAGGGATTTGGCTGGGGCTTCTGGCGGTCCATCTGCCGGCCAACTGGCTTTACAGCATGTATAAGAATCGTGTGATCCGCCAGACAGAGGCCGGCCTTCGGGGGGCGCTTGTGAAGAAGCTGCAGGAACTGTCGATTCCCTACCATACGGAGATGCAGTCCGGACGGCTCCAGTCCAAGATCATGCGCGACGTAGAAGCGGTGGAGACGCTTTCCGAGCAGCTTTTGGTCCAGCTGATGAACATTTCCATCAGCCTGACGATCACCCTCTCGATCACCGCGGTCAAGAACCGGATCATCCTGCTGTTTTTCGTGTTGGTGGCCCCGATCGCGGCTGTGACGGTGGTAGCGTTCCGCCAGAAGATCCGCGGCGAGAACCGGGCGTTCCGTCGGGAAATGGAGGCGACCAGCGCCAGGGTCATGGAAATGGTGGAGCTGGTGCCGGTGACCCGCGCCCACGCGTTGGAGCAGAGCGAGGAGAAGCGGATCTGGGGGCAGCTGGAGGAGACGGCGGAGAAGGGCTACCGCCTGGATATGGTGCAGTCCCATTTCGGGGCGGTCAGCTGGTGCGTGTTCCAGATGTTCCAGGCTTTATGCCTTGGTTTTTCCGGACTCATGGCGCTTAGGGGCCGGATTCTGGTCGGAGATATCACCTTTTACCAGACAAGCTTTACCCAGGTGGTAAATCAGTTTACGTCGTGCATCAATCTGCTGCCGATCCTGACCCGCGGGCTGGAATCCATCACGTCCATCGGCGAGGTGCTGGCGTCCGACGATGTGGAGGTCAATGACGGCAAGCTGGAGGTGGACAATCTGGAGGGGAATTATTCCTTCCGCAACGTCCGGTTTGCTTATCGTGACGCGGAGGATTCGGTGCTTGACGGCTTCAGCCTGGATGTGAAGGCGGGGGAGACCATTGCGCTGGTGGGAGAGTCCGGCGCGGGCAAGACGACAGTGCTGAATCTGCTGATCGGCTTTATCAAGCCGCTTGACGGACGGCTTCTGGTGGATGGAAAGGATATTAATGACATCAATCTCCGAAGCATGCGGCGCTTTATTTCGGTGGTGCCCCAGTCGCCGATCCTGTTCACGGGGACGATCCGCGACAATATCACCTACGGCATGGAGAATGTCAGCGACGAGGAAGTTATGCGGGCGGTGGAAGCGGCCAACCTAAAGTCATTGATCGCCCGGCTGCCGAAAGGTCTTGATACGATGCTTGAGGAGCACGGCGCGAACTTAAGCGGCGGCCAGCGGCAGCGCATTTCCATTGCCAGGGCCGTTATCCGCAATCCGAAGGTGATTATTCTGGATGAGGCCACCTCGGCGCTCGACACGATCTCGGAGAAGGAGATCCAGGACGCACTGGAGAAGCTGATCCGGGGACGGACGACATTCATTGTGGCCCACCGGCTTTCGACCGTGCGCAGCGCCGACCGGATCGTCGTGCTGAACAAGGGACAGATCCGCGAGGAAGGGACGTACCAGCAGTTAATGGATATGAAGGGCGAGTTCTACGAGATGGAAAGCCTGCAGATGGCGCTGCGGTGAGCCGGCTATGGTCATAATGGCAGGTCTGGATTCTGGTATCCTTAAGGGAAAGTAAGGATGCCCGGTGATGGCCAGAACTGTGAAGGCTTGAATTCGGTATCTTTAAGGAGAAGTGCGGACGCCCGGTGGCGGCCTGTGTAGCGGGTGATTTAGCCGGGTATGCCAGCTGAGATGCAGAAACTTTGGTTGAAAACTGCCGTATTGCGCAAGCGATTCGTTTTACAGAAACTATTATGTGAATGACAAAAAATAAGGAGGGGTATGAAATGAGCAGCTATCATCCGATTCTGGCAAACTATGTGGATCAGCTTCTGGACCGTTCCACGCCGCAGGCGCCGGTCTGGAACATCGAAAAGATCCGGCAGGGGGCGAAGCCGTCCTGGAACTATATCGACGGCTGCATGATCCACGCGCTTCTGGAACTCTACGGGATCCGGAAGAATGAGAAATATCTGGAGTTCGCGGACGCGTTCATCGACTATTTCGTAAGCGAGGACGGCCAGATTAAATCCTACGATCCGATGGAGCACAATCTGGACAATGTGAACGCGGGCAAGACGCTTTTCGAGCTTTACAAATTGACCGACAAGGAGAAATACCGCCGGGCCATCGATACCATTTACAGTCAGATAAAGACCCAGCCAAGGACGAAGGAGGGCAATTTCTGGCACAAGAAGATCTACCCGAACCAGGTCTGGCTGGACGGCCTCTATATGTGCCAGCCGTTCTATGCCATGTACGAACTGGAGTACAACGATTGTAAGAATATCGAGGATATTTACAATCAGTTCATGAACGTCTACAAACTGATGCGCAATCCGATGAACGGGCTGTATTACCATGCCTATGATTCGTCCAGGGAGTCCTTCTGGTGCGATAAGGTGACCGGACTGTCCGGCAATGCGTGGCTGCGGGCGTTGGGCTGGTACGCGATGGCGCTGATCGACACCATCGATATCATTTCCGCGAAGCCGGAGCTTTCCGAGTACCGCGACGGCCTGACGAAGAATTACCGGGAGCTGATCGACGCCATGCTGCCGTATCAGGATAAGGAGAACGGCATGTGGTGCCAGGTGCCCAATTTCCCGGAGATCCAGAAGAATTATCCGGAGACGTCCGGCACGGCGATCTTCGCTTACGCGATCATGAAATCGGTGCGGCTGGGCATCCTGCCGGAGACGTATTTCGCGGCGGGTGAACGGGCGTTTGAGGGAACCTGTGAGAAGTACCTGTCCGAGAAGGACGGCGAGCTGCAGCTGGGCGGAATCTGCCTGGTGGCGGGACTCGGCAACAAGGCGATGCGCGAGGGAACTTACGAATACTATATGCGGGAGCCGGTCGTGGAAAATGAGGCCAAGGGCATTGCGCCGCTTATTCTGGCGTACGTGGAGCTCCTGCACAGGGAGCGGTGATGACCGGCGGGCGGCCGGCAGGCGGATCCGCAGGTCACAGACGACTCTGCCGGATCCGTTCTTCCGTCAGATAATGGATTCCCAGAAGTCCGGCCCGGTTGCCCAAAAGGGCCGGAAGGATCCTTACATGGCTGAAGCTGGGCATGATAAAACATTCCCGGCGTGCGGCGATCTTTTCGTGGATCAGAGGCTGTGACATGATGCCGCCGCCCAGGATCACGCAGGCAGGGTTAAAGATGTGGATAAGGGACGAAAGCCCGCATAGGACTTCGTCGACCCAGCTGTCGAGGATCTGCATGACGTGGGGGTCGCCAAGGGCTGCGAAAACCTTACGGCCGTCGGTGAGCCGGCTGTCGTACCTTGCGGCGGCGTCCACAAGGGCGGTGACGGAGGCAAAACGCTCATAGCAGCCGTCCGTAAAGGAGCCTCCGGCTATTGCCGCGCCGGCGTGGGTCACGATCGAGCCGAATTCTCCCGCGGAATAACCGGAGCCGTGATAGACGGCGCGGTTTTCAACGATGGCGCCGCCGATGCCGGTACCGTAGGTCAGGCACAGAAAGCTTGGGATGTCTTTGGCTCCGCCATAGACGGCTTCGCCTATCGCGGCGGAATTGACGTCGTTTTCGACGGCTGTCGGTATATGAAAACGTGCCTCCAGCTCGCGGCGGATCTGAAGACCGGTATAATCCGGAATATTCCGGTTGGCGTAGAGGACCGATCCTTCCGAGGCATCGATCTGACCGGCTGTGCTGATGCCGATACCGTCGCAGGGAACGCCGCCGCCTTCGCGTTCGATCAGCCGGATCACCGTGTTTAAGATATGGCGGCCGCCGAGCCGGGCCTGCGTCGGGAATTCCGAAGCGCTTAATAACTGTCCGTCGGAGCAGATCCCGAACTTGATCGCGGTTCCTCCGATGTCAAATACGATCGTTTTCATATTATCACGCATTCCGAATCGCCTGGTAGAACCTTTGGGCGATTTCTAACGGTCTTGTGATCGCTCCGCCGACCACGACGGCATGAACTCCCAGCCGAAGCATTTTTACGGCCTGATCCGGATAGTGGATCCTGCCTTCCGCTATGACCGGGACCGGCAGCGCCTTCACAAGTCCGGCGGCCAGATCGTAGTCCGGGCCGTCAAGGCGGGGAGAGTATGGCGTGTAGCCGCTCATCGTGGTTCCGACCAGATCCGCTCCGCATTCCCAGGCGCGGATACCCTCCTCCAGTGTGGAGATATCGGCCATCAGCGGGATGCCGGGGTACTTCCGGCGGATATCCCGAAGAAAATCTTCGATGGAGGAACCGTCTCCGCGGGCGCGGTGTGTACAGTCGAGAGCGATCACGTCGGCCTCGGCGGCGGCCAACTCATCCACCTCACGCATGGTGGGGGTGATATAGCTGTCGTAGCCCTCGTAGACCCGTTTGATCAGCCCGATACACGGAAGTCCCGTAGCGCTGCGGACGGCGGCGATATCCCGGACGCTGCTCGTACGGATACACCGGCAGCCGGCTTCTCTGGCGGCCAGAGCCATATAGGGCATGATGGACCGCTCTTCATCGTAGAGAGGTTCCCCGGGAAGGGCCTGGCAGGACACGATCATACTGCCTCTTGTTGCATTCAGAATATCGGCCAGAGGTGTTCTCATTTTCGGAATCCTTTCTTGAAAAGAACTGCTTTTTGTGTATAATTAGATTATAATATGGATGATGAAAAATGTCATCCTGAAACTGCGGATTATTTTGCGACAGGAGGATCGCGCATGAAGACGGAGAAGTATCAGGGTATATTCCCGGCGTTTTACGCGTGCTATGACAGGGAAGGGAATGTAAGCCCGCAGGCAGTCAGGGAGCTGACCCGCTATCTGATCGGCAGGGGCATAAACGGCCTCTATGTGGGAGGCTCGTCCGGCGAGTGTATCTATCAGAGCGTGGAGGAGCGGAAGCTGACGCTGGAGAACGTGATGGAGGAGGCGGCGGGAAGAGTGCCTGTCATCGCGCATGTGGCCTGCAATAATACGAAGGACAGTCAGGAGCTGGCAGCGCACGCGCAGAGTCTCGGCGTAGACGCCATCGCGGCAATACCGCCCATTTATTTCCATCTTCCGGAACGGGGCATAGCGGCATATTGGAACGATATTTCCGCGGCAGCGCCGGACACGGACTTTTTCATTTACAATATTCCCCAGCTGGCCGGAGTCGCGCTTACCCTGCCTCTTTTAAGAGAGATGAAAAAGAATCCGAGGGTGATCGGCGTAAAGAACTCTTCCCTGCTGGTTCAGGACATTCAGATGTTCAGAAGCGAAGGAATGTTCGTGTTCAACGGGCCGGATGAACAGCTTGTATCGGGACTGGCGGCCGGAGCCCTGGGAGGGATCGGCGGAACCTATGGGGTCATGCCGGAGCTTTTTCTGCAGGTGCGGAAGCTGACGCTAGCGGGGGAATGGAAGACAGCCATAAAGCTGCAGGATCAGATCTGCGCGGTCATTGGCAAAATGTGTTCGGGAGAGGGTAATATGTACGCTGTGATCAAAGAGATCCTGCGCCTGCAGGGCGGCCCGGATATCGGCAGCGTACGCGCGCCTCTTATGGGGCTGTCGGAGCGCGATCACGCCCTGGCGGAGGAATGCGCGGCTATGATCGGGAAATTTATTACGGAAAGGACGGAAAGAGTATGAGGATCACGAACTGTAAGACGAATCACATGACAACGCCGTTAGGATACCAGATGGAGACGCCGGTGTTTTCCTGGCAGGTGGAGGATGCCGCGGGCAGCGGGCAGGTCTGGGCCAGGATCCGGGTGTCCGAGAAGCCGGATATGAGCGCGCTGTGCTATGATTCCGGGGAGGACAAGACGCTTGACAGTCTGGCCGCGCGGGCCGTTATGGAACTGAAGCCGCGTACCAGGTATTACTGGACGGTCACGGTATGCGCCGGGGAAAGCGGCGGGAGAACCGGGAGCGCCGATTCCGCGGACGCTTCGCCGGATGCCGCCGAGATCGCGGTCAGCGAGATCAACTGGTTTGAGACAGGCAAACGCGACGAAGCGTGGGAAGCGAAATGGATCACCTGCAGAAAGGAGTCCCGCCTTCCGATATTTCGGAAGGAGATCCCCGTAAAGGGAGAGCTGGCTTCAGCCAGGCTTTATATATGCGGCCTCGGACTGTATACGGCGGAGATCAACGGGCAGAGAGTATCGGATGAATATCTGACGCCTTACTGCAACAATTACAGCAGATGGCTGCAGTACCAGACCTACGATGTGACGGAGATGCTGGAACTTGGGGGCGCTCTGCGCGTAATGGTCGGAGACGGCTGGTATGCGGGAAGATTCGGACATTCGTCCAAACCGGGCGATCCGGGACATTACGGCGCGGATCAGCGGCTGATCGCCGAGGTACGTCTGCGGTACGCCGACGGAACGGAGCAGTGTATCGGCACCGATGAAAGCTGGACCGTTATAAGGAGCAATATTACGGACTCCTCGATCTATGACGGGGAGACGAGGGACGACACGCTTCCGGAGACGGCTCCGGAGGCGGTTATGCCGGTGCCGGAAGCAGGAGATGCGGCCCGGAAGGAGCATGACGGAGCGCAGGAAAGCTTTCCGCGTCTGGTGGAGCGCAGCAGCGTCGCGGTGCGCATCCGGGAGAGAGTCAGTCCGGTGGAGCTTCTGCATACCCCGGCCGGAGAGCTGGTGCTGGATCTGGGACAGAATTTGGTGGGTATCTTCGACCTGCGTGTTCATGAACCGGCCGGTACGAGGATCCGCATTCAGGCGGGCGAGGTGCTGCAGAACGGCTGCTTCTATCGGGATAATCTGCGTTCCGCCCTGGCGGAATATAATTATATAAGCGACGGAACGGAGAAAGTGATCCGGCCTGAGTTTACGTTTTACGGGTACCGGTTCGTGAAGATCGAAGGGATCCCGGATCTGAAAAAGGAGGATTTCACCGCCCTGGTGCTTTACAGCGAAACGCCCCGCGCGGGATATCTGACCACAGGCAACGCCAAGGTAAACCGGCTGATCCGCAACGCCGAATGGGGCCAGAAGGGGAATTTCGTGGACGTGCCGACCGACTGCCCGCAGCGCGATGAACGCATGGGCTGGACCGGGGACGCCCAGGTGTTCGCGCCGACGGCCTTCTACCTGCGGGAATGCTATCCGTTTTACAGGAAATTTCTTCGTGATATGACGACGGAGCAGCAGATGCTGGGCGGCAAGGTGCCGAATGTGATTCCGTCCTTCGCAGAGGAGTACCGGGGCACGGCGACCGTATGGGGGGATGCGTGCTGCATCATTCCCTGGGTCCTGTATCTGTATTACGGAGATGTCACGATCCTGGAGGAGCAGTTTGAGAGCATGAAAGCCTGGGTGGATTATGTCGCCGCGGAGGACGGCGATGACCACAGCTGGGGGAATCGGTTCCATTTCGGCGACTGGCTGGCCCTGGACCATCCGAATCTTACTCCGGCCCAGAGTCTGGGCGGTACGGATGTGGCCTATATAGCCGATGTTTATCTGCGCGGGAGCGCGCAGCTGACGGCGGACGCGGCCCGTCTTCTCGGAAAGAACGATGAGGCGGAAAAATACGACGCGCTGGCGGACAAGCTGACCGAATGGATCACCGCCGAGTATTTCGCACCCAACGGACGTTGTTGCGTAGATACCCAGACGGGACTTTTGCTGGCGCTCAGAAATCATCTGTCCCCGAAGCCGGAGAGCTGTTTCAAACGGCTTATAGATAAGCTGAATCAGAACCGCGGCAGGCTGAAGACCGGATTCGTGGGGACGCCCTTTCTGTGCGCGGAGCTGACGAAGGGAGGAGCCGTGGACAAGGCCTATGACCTGCTTCTGAATGAGGAATATCCCGGCTGGCTGTATGAGGTGAATCTGGGCGCTACCACGATCTGGGAACGCTGGAACAGTATGAACCCCGACGGCAGTGTGTCGTCGACCGGCATGAACAGCTTTAACCATTATGCGTACGGATCCATTGTCGAATGGATCTGCGGCTTCGCGGCCGGGCTTCGCCCGCGGCTGGACCGCCCGGGATTTAGAAGCGTGGACATCTGTCCGATGCCGGATGCGCGGCTTGGGAAGATCGATTTTGAATACAGATCCGCGGCGGGACGGTACCATGTTTTCTGGGAAACGCCGGATGAGCGTACGCTTCATCTGAAGGTAGAGGTGCCCTTTGGCTGCGAGGCGGCGCTTAAGCTGCCGTGTGCGCCGGAGGAGCTGCTGAGCGGAGACGCATCCGGGAAGACGGCCTCTGCCGGAGCGCCTGTCAATCCGATCCTTGAGCATGTGGAGAACGGAGTCTGCCGGCTGAAGGCAGGCAGCTATGAGATCACCTATCAGGCGGCAGAGGGGGCGTTCGGGAGAAAAGAAAAGCGCTGATGCTGGAGAAGATCCAGCTGTCATGAACAACCGGTATTCCGCCGCTTATGCTTTTCGCGCCGCCCTGTAGGAATAATACACGCAGATCCCTGTGTCTGCGATTATGATCCCGAGCATCAGGAAGAGACACCCGGCGCCGCGGACTGCGAAACCCGCCGCGACGCACAGGATCCCGGCGAGGATGAAAGAGATCCCGCCGAAGCGCTGACATTTTCTCCAGACGTCGTCATTTTCCATGCTCCATGGGGTGCGCAGGCCGATGACGGAGTTTCGCTTCAGCTTCGGCATCACGTTGCCCAGAACGACCATGAGGATACCGAGAAGGATACATTCGACCTGGTTGATGTCAAGCGACAGGGCATTGAGATCCTCCGTCTGCGTAAAGGACGTGTACAGCGTATAGCAGTTTATGATATTGAACCAGGTCAGAAGCACGATGCCGGCGGTCACACAGATTTTCTCGTTGTTGTGACCGTTCGGCTCCTGGCGGGAGGCGATCCGCGCCATGGCCAGCATGAACAGCCCCATGCCGATGGTGACCGCCGGGAGGAGAAACGACTCGTATTTGCTGCCCCAGCGGTCGGCCTGACCGTCGAAGCCGTAATGGGCCGGGATCCGGTCCGGCAGGAAACCGACGGCGACGGCGGTTATCAGGAGGGGGAGGAACATCAGGATAAAGCAGAGGGCTTTTCTATTTTTCATAAGGCGGCTCCTTTTCTGGTATGTGGTAAACGGCGGGGCGTGGTCGATGAATTCATCCATGGGAGGCCGGCGGCTTCGTCAGCTTCACCTGCGGGAGGCCGGCGGCCTCGCCCGGTTCATCCGCGTAAGGCCGGCGGCTTCGTCTGCTTCACCCGCGGGAGACCTGCGGTTCCTCGGACGAGGCGCTTGGCTCTCGCAGCCGCATCATCCACAGGATCGCTTCGTCCAGTACAGTCAGATTCAGTTCATAGTAGATAAAATTTTTCCGGCGGGTCTCGTAGATCAGATCCGCCTTTTTAAGCTTCGCCAGGTGATAGGACAGCGCCTGCGGCGTTACGCCCAGAGACTCCGCCAGATCACCGGCGCTTATGGGCCCTTCTTTCAGTTTGCTGAGTATGGTGCGCCTGGTCTCGTCGGCCAGCGCCGCCAGGATCTCGGAGACTGCCATGCATGCGTCCTTTCCTGAAAATAGAATTTCAAAATTATTTTAAATGCATTGTACCAAGCCGCTAGCGCGGCGGCTAGCCCCAGTTACATTTTTTCCACTACTTTTTTCAAAAAGAGTAGCAGT
>CANQBX010000076.1 GCA_947589095.1 uncultured Lachnospiraceae bacterium | reverse complement strand
TGCTCTACTGCGCGGACTGCGGGAGCAAGCTGCACTTCGCCACCAGCAAGAGCTTCGAGGGCAAACAAGACCACTATGTATGTGCAAAGTACAAAAGCGGTCGCGGCACCTGTTCGGCGCACTACATCCGGGAGGAAACGCTGCGGGATGCTGTGTTGGAGCGTATCCGTGCCGTCAATGAGTATATCCGTGAGGATGCCGAGGGCTTTCAGGAGGAATGGCTCCAATGCCGCCGCGCCGATCAGGAACGCGGCATCCGGGAGGATAAGAAGCGGCTGGCACAGGCAAAGAAACGGCTTGCAGACCTCGATGTGCTGATTTCCCGCTGCTATGAGGATTCCGTCCTCGGAAACCTGAGCATGGAGCGGTACAAAAAGATGTCGGCGGACTACGAAGCGGAGCAGGAACGGTTAAAGCTCGAAATTGAAGTTACGGAAGAATGGGTGCAGCAACAGGAGGAAATGGATACCAACCTCGACAGCTTTATTGCGCTGACGGAAAAGTATGTGGACGTGCCGGAGCTGACGCAGACGATTGTGAACGAGTATATCAAGAAGATCGTCGTCTTTGCCCCGGACAAGTCCAGCGGCAGGCGCAGGCAGAAGATAAAGATTTACTTCAACTTTCTGGACGAGATTGAAATCCCCGCTCTTGAGCAGTCTGTCACCCTTGAACAGACCTACGGACGCAGAAAGACGGCGTGACACATCGTCACGCCGCCCTCTGCGGCAAAATAGTTACTTGTCACTATTAGCCCTTCTGTTTACGGGCTTTTGCTTTCCGTAGGCAAATAACCTTGAAGGTATACCCCAGAAGAGAATTCTGAGGGCATTAACGGATGCTTTCAGGGGGGAAGGGAGACTCGGATATGGATAATCAGAACGATTCGAACAAGGGGCAGGAAGTGAAGAAAAGCATCCTGAAAGATTTCTATGAAGCCCTAAAGGCGCAGGAGAATGAGCCGCCGAAGCCCAACGAGCTGGATTCCACCTGCGGCGTTGCTGATGACGAATTTGTCCGTCGTTTCCGGGAAACGATCCGCCGGGAGAATGAGTCGAACCGGAGTAAGGGATTGCCTGTCACCGGTTATGATTACGAGAAAAAGGCGTCCTATATAGAATATCCGGACGGGAGGCGAGTATATGGGCATTAAGCCGGAGATCATTGTCTTTGCGGGACCGAACGGCAGCGGTAAAAGCACGGTCACGAAGTCGGCCAGGATCATCGCTCCCTACATTAATGCGGACGATATCAAGCGTGCGACCGAATGCACGGATCTGGAGGCTGCGGAACTGGCAGAGGATATGCGCGAGTACGTATTGGATATCCACAAAAACTTTACATTTGAAACGGTAATGTCCACGGAACGCAACATTAAGCTGTTGCGCAGGGCGAAGGAGCAGGGCTATTTTATTCGCTGCATCTATGTATTGACTGCGGATGTGAATATCAACATCCATCGGGTGATGCGCAGGTTCGCCTCCGGCGGGCATGATGTCCCGGTAGATAAGATCAAAACCCGGTATGTTCGTGCTCTCGGCCTGATTCCGGAACTTCTGGAGGTGTGCGACATTTGTCATATTTATGACAATACCGATATTCCATTCCGGATCTTTAAAAAGAGGAAAACGGAATATTTCTACTGGGAAAATGAATTCTGGAGCAAAGCAGATATCGAGAAGCTGACAGGCCTCACGTTCGAATGACTGTTTTGCGGTATTTTATTTGAATTGCGGACGAAAAACGAAAGTTCCCTCTTGACGGAAACGCATATTCGTGATAAACTGGTTTCCGTTGAAAACAAGGGTTGGAAACAGCAGTTTGAGTTCAGCTCAAGGGGCTGGTACAAGGAAGTTCGGCCCCATGGTCAAGCGGTTAAGACATCGCCCTTTCACGGCGGTAACACGAGTTCGAATCTCGTTGGGGTCATCAGAGACGCGGTTCGTGCATAGAATATTAAGAGAATACGGCGACATAGCCAAGTGGTAAGGCGTGGGTCTGCAAAACCCTGATCCACCGGTTCGAATCCGGTTGTCGCCTCTCAGGGCCTACAGGAGTGTAGGCCTTTTTTAGTAGCTAAGTTTTTTAGTATAATAAATAATAACTTGAATAATAGAAAGCTTTTAAGTATAATGAAAGCGGCGGGTCTCTCCTGAGAAAAAATGTGAAACAGACAGAATTCTGGAAATACCTTGCGTATGAATGGCATAGCGATATAAATATTGCAGAGAGGAATATATTGAGACGAATATAATGGGGGTGGAAGAATGACGTATGTTTCAATGTGATTGTTGTGGACTTTGCTGCATGCATATTACAGATTCTGCTGTTGACGTTGGATTAGACCGAGGAGATGGAGTATGTATGTATTTTGATGAAACGACTCGACTTTGTCTGATTTATGACAGAAGACCTATTATATGTAATGTAGATATGTTTTATCAGAAATATCTTTGCGGGGTATTTACTCAAGAGGAGTTTTATGAAATAAATTATAAATCATGTAAGAAAATCAAAGAAAAATACAGGAGGTAATTATGTATCTATCATTATTAGGACAGGAACAGAAAAAATTGTTTTTTAGTTTAGCATATGATCTGGTAATATCGGATGGTCATTTTAGTGAAGAAGAACAGGCTATTATAAATAGTTATTCAATAGAGATGGGAGTCGGTTTTGAACAAGCAGAAGTGGATCAGGACATTGATAAAGTAATTCGTAATCTTAATGAGATCTGTGATCTTAGGGCAAAAAGGATCATTATTTTTGAAGCGATTGGTCTGGCAATGTCGGATTCAAATTATGATGCCGGAGAGAAGAAGATAATCTTTAATGCGTTAAATGTGTTTGGAATAGAGACTTCTTTTGAAAGTCAGTGCGAGAAGATGATCAATTATTATTTAGAGCTTCAGAAAAATTTGAATGAACTGATACTTAGATAAATGCTGGTGGAGGAATAAGGCTGTGTTCGATTTTTGGAAGAGAAAGAAGAAGGAGACAGAAGAAAAAAATTTAGCGAGTCAGATTTCTCTTGGGGTAAACGCAGAGAATATGGCCAGGAATAGTGACGCAGGGAGAGAATTTGTAAAGGCGTATACGGGAATAGATGGTGTAAAAGGCCAAAAGCTGCAGAAATCCCTGTCAGGAATTTCAAGCGGCAAACCCAATATATCGGCGCAAAAGGGATATGCTGCAGAGGTTCGAGATGTGGCGAAAAGAAACGTCGAAGAAATACTAAAAGATAGTGAAATTAGATATGCAAGAGTAGATGATTTACCGGGGCATGAGATAAATGAGACATTATTTGACGTGATGGCGGTATTGCCTGATGGGACAGAGATACCCTCCTTGGGTTCTCAGATGAAATTTAATCAGGGGGCTCCGGCTCAAGTTGTTGATAAACTAGTAGGGAAAGAATTCATGGAAAAATATCCCCATGCGCAGTATTCGGTACCCAAAGATAGGTATGATGCGATAAAACAGGCGATGGGAGATAAGGAGATAAGCCTGACACAGCAGTTGGAGCGGGCGAAGGCAGATGGGAATACCAGCCTGGAAGAAACGCTTAAAGTAAGACTAAATTATGTAAAAAAAGCGAAAGAAAATCTGATACCCAGCAAAGTAACCTATGATGAATCATTGGATGCTGTGAAAGCTCCTCTGGATATGACAGTAAAAGATATCGCAGGATTGGGGCATGAGGTAGGCGTCCAGTATGCCCAGTCCTCGGCATTGATTAATGGTACTATGACATTTGCAAGATGTACCGGCAAAGTTATACGGGGTGAGATGAATTCTGATGATGCGGTGGCGGAGGTCGCTGCAGATACGGTTAAGGGTGCAGGAATCGGTTATTTGACCGGACAGGCTAATACAGCATTAGCATCTGTGATGAGAAATTCGACGAAAGAAGTTATAAGAGAGCTTGGCAAATCGAGTGCCCCTGCACAGATAGTAACATTTACAGTGAATGTTTTTAGAATTGTAAATGACAGAATGGAGGGAAGGATAACGGATGAGGAGTGTTTTCATAACATTGCAAAGTCTGGAATAGGCATTATCGGTACTTCCCAGGCAGGATCAGTCGGGATGGCGGTTGGAGGACCTGTGGGTGCAGTTGTAGCCTCGTTAGTCGCTGGAGTAGTGGTAGACACAGCTTATAATTATACGGTTCAAATGTTAAAGGCGCCTGGAATTGCGAGACAGGAACGTATAATGATAGAGAAGCAATGCGCGTTGCTGCATAATGAACTGGAGGCGTACAGGGAGGAATTCAGAAATACATATATTGCCAATACGGATCAATTAACGGCAATATTTGGTACATCGCTTAAAAACATGGCATTGGCGCTGGAGATGAATGATGCAGATTCATTTATAGGAGGAGCGAACACAATCACAAAGGCGTTGGGAGGTAAGACGCAGTTTGAGACAGTAGATGAATTTGCAGATTTTCTGGATTCGGATGAAGCGTTTAACCTATAGAGAACGGAGGAAAAATATATGTTACCCTTTCTGGTAGCGGGTGCCATTGTGGGTTTAGGGGCGCATATTAGTGCATCTGCGGACAATGCAGAAGCAAAAAATAAAAATGAAAGAGCAAATGAAATAATAGAGGAATCAACCCAATTAGCGCAGGATGCCAAAAAAAATTGCCAGACATCTATGGATACACTGGCGCAGCAAAAAGCCGCTATACTGAAGGGAAATATGAAACGATTTGTTAAAAGTTTTTCCCGGATTAAGCCGGTTAACTTTAGCGAAACGGGAGATCTGTTTGAAACAGCTAATTTTAATAAGAATGAGCTGATGGTCATGCAGACTATGGTTAACAGTGTTGAAAAAGTATCGATTAATGAAGTCGCTGGCGGTGTATCTGGGACAGCTCTTGCGATTGGAGCGGCGGATATACTAACTGGAGGGTCAATTCTGGGTGGAGCGGGAATTTCAGTAGGCGGTCTGGCCGGGGGAGCCGCATTGGGTGCAATCGCAGCGCCTGTATTTGCTATAACGGGTATTTTTTCAGCATCTGAAGCATCAGCGAATCTTGAGAAAGCCAATAGTAATCTCGCAAAAGCAAGAGCGTATGAAGACGAATGTCAAACATATGCGTATTTTGCATCTGCGGTAGGTGAGCGGTGCGAATTGTTCTATCAAACTTTAAATAATATTGATACGGCCTGGTTTACAACGGCAGTAAATCAGTTGGAAACACTGGTAAACAGCAAAAAAACGTTTGGTAATTTTTTCAAAAATATATCTGGAAAGAAAATTTATTCAAGGCAGGAAATGGCGACGGTTGCAAGTGTGGCGGCGCTTGCTAAGATGATGAAAACAATCATTGATACCAATATTATTGATGATGAGGGGAATATTACAGAGGAGTCAGAAAATGTAATTCGCGAGGTGCAGGATAGACTTGATTCGGGAGAACCCCTAGTAAAAATACCTGTCCAGGAGCCGCGGCAACAGCAGTTTCAGCCGCAGCAACAGCAGTTTCAGCCGCAACAACAGCAGTTTCAGCCGCAGCAACAGCAGTTCCAGCCGCAACAACAGCAGTTCCAGCCGCAACAACAGCAACTTCAGGCGCAGCAACAGGAGGTTCAACGACAGCAACGGCAGGGAAGTAAGGAGGTATATCATCCGGGGCTTTTTGCGTGTATCGTAATGTGGCTTTGCACGATTTTTTTTGGAGGGCTTGGCGCAATTTTGGTGATAGGGGGCTTGTTCATAACAGGTGTAGTCTGGTTTGCTGCAGGACTTATGATGTGCCCCCGAATTAATCCTACTTTGAGATTCTGGCCGAGGGTCGGATTAATGTTTTTGCTCTTAATTATTGGAGTATTCCTTGTATAGGGACGGAGGCAATAAAGCTTGCTAAGTCGGTCAAAGCCAGTAGTCTGGGCAGTTTGTATTGGAATGCATGATTGCTGAAAAGATAAGGCAGCAGTGGCAAAAGAATGTACGGGTAATCAGAATGAAATACAGAGCCTGTTTTTCAGGCTCTTTTTTATAGAAATATGTTAAAAGATTATAGTGATTCACCAGTGTATTGGATACATATTTGTTACATATTTGGTATTGTATTGATAAAAAAACACGAGTACTGATGTTGGACAAATTTTTTGACAAATTCATGTAAATTTTGCGGAATCAGGTTGTTTTTGTCGGCGATTTATTATATAATAAATCCATGTTGGCATCATGCGGTGCCAAGGGAACCCTGCAACCCGTTACTACATAACAGGCAGACGAGGTATATTTTATGGAGATCAAGATTCTCAACCTGACGAAAGCGTATGGAGATTTCAAGGCGGTAGACGACATGAATTTAAGTGTCGCCGACGGCGAACTGATCGGCCTTCTTGGCCCCTCCGGATGTGGCAAGTCCACCACGCTTTTCATGCTGGCCGGCCTGACTGAGCCCACCAGCGGCCAGATCTTCTTCGGTGACAAGGATGTCACCAGAGTCCCCCCGGAGGACAGAGAGATCGGCCTTGTGTTCCAGAATTACGCCCTGTATCCCCACATGACGGTTCTGGACAACATCACATTCCCGCTGATTAACCGTAAGGTGAAGAAAGCGGAAGCAATCGAGAGAGCCCAGGAGATGGCCCATCTGGTTCAGCTGGACGGCCTTCTGAACCGCAAGCCCTCCGCGCTGTCCGGCGGACAGCAGCAGCGTGTCGCCATCGCCCGCGCACTGGTGAAGAAGCCCCAGGTCCTTCTGTTGGACGAGCCTCTTTCCAACCTGGATGCGAAGCTGAGGGTGGAGACCCGTGAAGAGATCAAGAGAATTCAGCAGGAAGTCAAGATTACCACATTGTTCGTCACCCATGACCAGGAAGAGGCCATGAGTATCTCCAACCGCATCGCGGTTATGAACCGCGGCGTTGTGCAGCAGTACGACGCGCCGCAGGCCATGTATCTGAACCCCATCAACTCCTTTGTTGCCCAGTTCCTGGGTATGCCACAGATCAATATGTTTGAAGCCAAGGTTACCGGCCGCGGAGTCGAGCTGAACGGCGTACTTCTGCGTACGAGAGAGCAGTTGGATGCCGCCGGCAAGAAGGTTGCCGACGGAACCTATCAGATGGGCGTCCGGCCTGAGTCGCTGGAGTTGTGTGAGGACGGCTTCACAGTGAAGGCGGACAGCGTCCGCATGACAGGCCGCGATCTGCTGATCTTCTTCAAGATCGGTACGACCGAGTTCCGCGCCCTGACCCATTCCGACCTGCAGCTCCGCGCAGGCGACGATCTGTGCCTGCGGGCGCGCAAGAACTCCCTGATCATTTTCGACGCGGACGGAAGCGCCCTGGTCAAGTGCTAAAGCGGGAGGTGCGGTATGAATCGAAGAAGTTTTAAAGGCTATGCGTATCTGGCTCCGGTGCTGGTGATCATGCTGGTCTTTACGGCTTATCCGCTGGTAAAAGCGATCTTCATGAGCTTTTGCGAGAATTACAGCATCATCAACGGCAGCTACAAGGGGATCAATCTGGAGAACTACAAGGATCTGTTCGACGATAAGCTTTTCATCAGGGCTTTGGGCAATACGACGCTGTATGTGGCGTTCGTGGTGCCGCTGTCGGTGGTCATTTCCCTGATCATCGCCAACCTGCTGAACAGTCATATCAAGTTCCAGGGACTGTTCCAGACGCTGTATTTCCTGCCCTACGTCACCAGCGTGATCGCGATCGGCGTCGTGTGGCGGTGGATCATGAACAGCAACTACGGTCTTTTGAACTACATCCTGGGATTCTTCGGGATCGGACCCATCGGCTGGCTGTCAGATCCCAAGTATTCGATGACGTCCCTGATCATTTTCGCCGTGTGGAAGAGTCTGGCGTTCAACATCATGATTTTCCTGGCGGCGCTGCAGGGCATTTCCCCGGATCTGTACGCGGCGGCCCGGGTGGACTCCACGCCCAGGCTGAGAGTGTTCTTCAAGATCACGGTTCCGGCTATGATGCCGATCATCGCGTACGCGTTCATCATGGGCATCATCAACGCGTTTAAGGTGTACAACGAAGTGTTCTCCCTGTTCAACAGCAAGGCAGGTCCGGTGAACAACGAGGCGATCACGATCGTGTATTACATCTACGACCAGTTCTATAATAACTACAAATACGGCATCGCTGCGGCAGGCTCCGTGGTTCTGTTCCTGCTCATCATGCTGTTCACGATGATCCAGAGGCTGCCTGGCCGGATCAAGGCGAAGAAGGAGGCGGCGCAGAAATGAAATCAACGAAACCATCGGCGATTATTGCCGACATCGTAAAGTATGTGATCCTGATCGCGGGCGCCCTGTTTACGCTCCTTCCCTTTGTGTGGATGGTGCTGTCGTCGCTTAAGTCCGCCAACGAGATCGTGCAGATCCCGCCGACGATGATCCCGAAGAAGTTTATGTTCTCCAACTACGCGGAAGCGTGGGCTGAGGCTCCGTTCCCCCGCTACTTCCTGAACACGGTATTCATCGCGTCGGTGACGACGGTGGGCGTGCTGCTGACCAGCATTCTGTCGGCGTTCGCGTTCGCGAGACTGGATTTCCCGGGCAAGAAGATCATTTTCTCGCTGTTTATGGCGACGCTCATGATCCCCGGTGAGATGCTTTTGATCACCAACTTCATCACGATCACCAAGCTGAAATGGATCGACACCTACAAGGCGATGATCGTGCCATGGCTGGCGAACGTGTTCTACACGTATCTGCTGACACAGTTCTTCTCCAGTGTGCCGGAGGCGCTCTATCTGGCGGCGAAGGTGGACAAGTGCAGCGACTTAAAGTTTCTGTTTAAGATTATGGTTCCGATGAATAAGAACGCCATCACGACGGTTGCGATCTTAAGCTTCATCGGTTCCTGGAACTCCTTCCTGTGGCCGTTACTGGTTACCAACTCCACCAACATGCGCGTCCTGTCCCACGGACTTGTCCGTTTCCAGTCCGAGGCCGGTACCAAGTATCAGCTGGTCATGGCGGCGTCCTGTATCCTGGTGGTGCCGATCATCGTCGTGTATCTGTTCCTGAGGAAATACATTCTCGAGGGAATGTCCTACACGGGCGTGAAGGGATGATGGACAGGAAGCGCGGCTGCAATTACAGCCATGACGCACCCAGACGTGCGTTAATATAAATGGCATACAACTTATATTTTCTTTTATGAAAAGGAGAGGCGATTATGAAGATGAAGAGATTCATGGCTCTGGCGATGGCAACCGTCATGGGCGCAAGCCTGCTGACCGCATGCGGCGGCAGCGGCGGTACGACTTCCACGACGACAGCGGCAGCCACGGAGGCGGCCACCACAGCGGCGGCTGAGACGACGGCGGCCGCATCCGGCGAGACGGCGGCAGAGACCACAGCGGCGGCAGCCGAGAAGACGATCGAGCCGACCACGATCACATTCTGGCATGGTATGAACAACAAGCAGGAGCAGTCCCTGACGGAACTGACCGAGAAGTTCAACGCAGAGAATGAGTATGGCATCACCGTAGAGCTGGTGAACCAGGGTTCCTACAGCGACCTGCAGACCAAGCTGATGGCCAACGCGGCGGCAGACACTCTGCCGGATATCGCGCAGGCTTACAACAACTACTTCACGGATTATGTGGACAAGGTTGTTGCGCTGGATGATTTCGTGGCCAACGATTATCCGGATTGGGACGACATTCTGGAGAGCTACCGTACAGAGAACAGCGAGTATGGCAAGATCACCGGCGTTCCGTTCAACAAGAGTACTTATCTGTTCTTCTACAACAAGACCATGTTCGACGAGCTGGGCCTTGAGGCTCCCAAGACCTGGGACGACCTGCAGCACATCGGCGAAGTGATCCTGGAGAAGAAGGGCCTGGCGGCGATCGGCTACGACAGCATGTGCGATATGCTGGAGGCAGCGCTTCGTCAGCACGGCGAGCAGTATGTAGACGAGACCGGCGCTCTGTTCAATACGGCCGGTGGTCTGGAGACGCTGGAATTCATTATGAACATGTATAACAGCGGCTATGCCCGTCTGGTCGGCGAGGACAACTACTTCTCTGATTCCCTGTCTAACGGCATGATCGGCGGTTATGTAGGATCTTCCACTGGTGTTTCCTACATTTCCACGGACATCGAAGGCAAAGAGTTCGAGCTGGGCGTGTGCCCGGTCGTCGGCGACAAGACCAACGCCGCTTACAACGCCGGTACCAACATCGTTATGTTCGCGAAGGATGAGAACAATCAGAAGGCTGCCTGGGAGTACATGAAGTTTATGACCTCCAAGGAATCCACCATCAAGTGGGCTATGGATACGGGCTATCTGCCGGTTCGTACCTCCGCTTATGAGTCTGATGAATATCAGCAGTTCATGGCCGGCGACATCACGGCGCAGGCCGCTTATGAGCAGGCTCCTTACGGTTTCGTGTCCAAGGCTTCCTTCACCGGCAGCAACGAGATCCGCAACGTTGTTTCCACAACGCTGAACGAGCTGATCACCGAGAAGGCTGATGCCCAGACTGCTCTGGATACGCTGGTGGCTGAGATCAACGACGTACTGCAGTAAGAGGACGGCGGCGCAGGATCTGCGCGGCGTGAGAGTTATTTACAAATGAATCAGTGAGAGATTTCTTTCCCTGCGGGGCAGGATCATTCCGGTTCCGCAGGGAAAATTTTCCTCTTGCAGAGGATCATCGCCCGTTGTGAGGGCTGAACTGCGGCGCGCCGGTTCCGACACAGGCCGGGACCGGGCGGTGATGCTGTTTCGGTTCCGCGAAGGAGCGTTGTCGGGGGGATATGTTGTAGAAGAAGGAGAGTTTCATGACAAGGATTACATTTTATAAGGGGCTTAAAGAGATCGGCGGAACCTTCGTGGCTGTGGAGACGGAGAAAGCGGTGTGTATGTTCGACTTCGGCTTCTCGGTTTCCGGGCGCTGCGACGACGCGGTGCGGCTGAGACCGGATTCCCTGGTCGAGGATTATGTCCGGATCGGTATGCTGCCCGCGGCGGACGGGATCTATGCGGAGAAACCGGCGTCTCATCTGGGACTGACGCCTTACGGCCGGAATACGAAGGAGTATTTTTTCTTCATTTCCCATATGCATATCGACCATATGGGCGGCCTGGGAATGCTGGACGACGGGATGCCGGTGTATATGAGCGAGGACTCCCTGCGGCTGTACCGGCGGCTCTGCGCCATGGGAGATATTCAGCAGAGAGGACACGAGCGGTGTATCGGGATTCCATATGGACAGACATTCACCCGCGGGGATATCTCGGTGCAGGTGCTGCGGATCGACCACGATGTGACCGGCGCCAGCGGGGCGCTGATCACGACGCCGGACGGAACCATCGTCTATACCGGCGATTACCGTTTCCACGGGTTCTATCCGGGGGCGTCGAAGGCGTTCGGGGAGACCTGCCGCGGCGCGGACGTAATGATCACGGAGGGCGTGTCGGTCAGCTTCGGCGATGTGGATATGCTTTCGCTTACAGAGCCGGAGGAGGATATTCATACGGAGGAGACGCTGCAGCAGGAGATGGCCCAGGCGTGCCGCGGGAACGACGGGTTGCTGATCATCAATCCTTATAACCGCAACGTGGAACGGATCCACCGGCTGATCGGAACCTTCGAGGCGGAAGGCCGAACTTTGGTCATGGATCCGGTGCAGGCGGATTACGTGGCGGAATTCTATCCGGACGACGATATCTGCGTCTATGAGAAGACGATGAACGGACGGAGCGTGCCGGAGTGGTTCAAAGTCGTGACACTTAAGGACATTCGGGAGAATCCCGGAAAATATGTGCTTCAGCTGGATTATCAGGATCAGTATGCGATCCTGGATCTGAAGGATGTGGTATCGCAGTATTATCATATGGACGGAGCGCCGTTAGGCAGTTATGAGGAATCCTATCATAAGATGACCGCGCTTCTGGAATATCTGGGAGTGCCGTATCAGTACTGCGGGCTTGGCGGACATTCGCGGCCTTATTATCTGAAGCTGATGGTGGATACGATAAAGCCGAAGACATTGATACCGCTGCACAGCTTCCGCCCGGAGCAGGTGAATTCGGACCAGATCGGTCAGCGGATCCTGCCGGAGGAAGGGCAGACGGTGGTATTGGAGAATGGGGAATGTCACCTGGAGGCGTGAGCCGTGAGATAACGGCGGCATGGAAGCCAGGTGAATGGAAAGGTATACAGTAACGGATGAATGAAAGAGGCTGCGTCTTGGCAGAAGATCAGCGGACGGCAGCCGAAAGGACAGGTATCAGATGAGAATACTAATTGTAAATGACGACGGCATCCGTTCGCCGGGACTGATCAGCCTGGCGAAAATGGCGGTGCAGCTTGGCGAGGTGTGGGTCGTGGCGCCGGACAACCAGTGCAGCGCCATGTCCCAGCGTATTTCTGTGTTCGGTTCGATCCATGTGCGGGAGGTACCGGATTTCCCGGTGAAGGAGGCGCGGGCATGGAGCATCAGCGGCTCGCCGGCAGACTGCGTGAAGGTGGCGCTGTCGTATGTGATGGAAGAGAAGCCGGATGTGGTATTTTCCGGCATTAATAACGGATATAACGTGGGAGTGGACATTCTCTACTCCGGTACGGTCGGGGCGGCCGTCGAGGCGCTTGTCAACGGGATCCCGGCGATCGCGTTTTCCAATAAGACCAATGACGATCAGCGGGTATCGGACCGGTATCTGCTTCCGATCGCGAAGGATCTGCTGACGCGGGAGATCGAGCCTTGGGCGGTCTGGAATGTAAATTTCCCGGCCTGCGATCCGGACGAGATCCGGGGGATCCTGGAAGACCGGGTACCGGCGAAGAAGTCCTACTATGAGACGATCTATACGCCGACCGGATCCGGGGAGATCCCGGGCGAGCCGCTGCCGGGAGCGGCGGACGCGATCCCGGATGATCCCCGGACAAAGGCGGGCCTTGCGGAAGGCGGCGATAAAGCCGCTTCCCAAACGGCTGCCGAAGAGCATTCGGAGCGCGCAGGAAAGGCTGCGGAGCTGGTTCTGTCCAGCATCGCGGCGACGGAAGCGGAAGAAGGAAGCGACATGAAAGCGACCTTCGACGGATATATTTCCATCGGAAAGGTGAAGAGCGCGCTGCTGGAGGCGTAGGGGCGGCCCGCTGGAGATACCGGTTTGGCGGGCGGCAGACGGTTGCCGGAAATCACATCACAGGCAGGTACATCCTATGAGAAAAACGCTGAAGATCTATTTTACATCCGATATGCACGGATATATGGCCCCGGTCGACTACGCCACAGGCGGACGGAAGGCCGCCGGCCTGGCGAATATGATCCCGCATTTTGCAAAGGACGGCAATACGATGGTTCTGGACGGCGGAGATACGATCCAGGGCTCGCCGTTTTCCTACCTGCGGGCGCAGGCCGGGAGCGCGGAACTGTTTGCCCGGTGCATGAACCTGGCGGGCTACGATTATGTCACGCTGGGGAACCACGATTTTAATTACGGCTACGAATATCTGGCCAGCTACCTGGAGAACCTGGACGCGGCGTGCCTGTGCGCGAATATCACGGATGTGAGCGGGCGGCTGCCGATTCTGTCATCGGCGGTGAAGGTCATGGAAAACGGCCTTCGCGTCGGCATCATTGGGATCTGCACCGATTTCATCAATGTGTGGGAGAAGAAGGCGAACCTTACGAAGATCCGGGTCGGGGACGTCCGCACGGCGCTGACGCCGGTCTATGAGAAGCTGCGTCCGGAGACGGATGTGCTGATCGGGCTGTATCACGGCGGTTTCGAGTGCGATGTGGAGACGGGGCGCGTGCTCAGTACGACGCGGGAGAATATCGGTTATGAGATCGCGAGGGATTTTGGTTTCGATCTGCTGCTGACGGGACACCAGCATATGGCGCTTGCGGGTGCGGAGATCGCCGGAACGTATGTGGCGCAGACACCGGCCAACGCGGAGAAATATGTGGAGGCGGAGCTTGTATGGGAGGACGTGCCGGCCGCAGGCGGCCGGACGTCCGAAAGCGCGGCGCCCGGTAATGAGGCGGGCGTGATCTGTGAGTCCGGAGGCGGCCGCGTCGTCCGCTGCAGCACCGTTCTGCGGCCGGCCGGCGATATCACGGATCCGCGGGCTGAGAAGCTTCTGGCGGAGCCGGAGAGACAGACCGCGGTCTGGCTGGATACGCCGAAGGGACATTTTGACAAGCCGCTTTTGCCCGGGGAACATCTGGATATGGCGCTTCACGGCAGCAGCATCGCCGATTTCTTCAACCGGGTTCAGCTGTGGGCGTCGGGAGCGGAGCTGTCCACCACCAGCCTTGGCAATGAGGTGAAGGGTTTCGGTACGGATGTGACGGTTCGGGATATCGTTTCCACCTACATTTATCCGAATACGCTGGTGGTGAAAAACGTGACCGGGGAGGTACTCCGGCGGACGCTGGAACGGTCGGCGGAGTATTTCGACACGGATGCGGAAGGAAATCTGCGGATCAGCCGCAGGTTCCTGGAGCCGAAGATTTCCCACTATAATTTCGACTATATCATGGGTGTCGATTACGGCTTCGACTGGCGCCGGCCGGAGGGAAGCCGTGTGACCCATATGCTGTACCACGGGAAGCCGGTGCAGCCGGAGCAAAGGTTTACGATGGTCATGAATAATTACCGGGCGTCCGGGACGGGCGGCTATGAGTTTCTTCGGGACTGCCCGACGGAGCGGGAGATCCTGACGGATATGGTGGAACTGATCATACGGTATTTTGAGGAGAAGGCATAGACGCTGCCGCGCTTTCTTCCAAAGCCCGGCAGGGAGCGGGAATGATCGGATAAAAGAATATGCCGGAAACCGGAACGACTCTGTCCGGCTGCCGGCATATATACTTCCCGGTCTGTACGATTTACTCCGTAACGACCGCCGCGTCCGGGGCGTTCTTGCCTACGGAGGCTACGCCGTTTAAGCACTTGGCCAGCGTGGTGTAGCCCTCGCTGGAAGCGATTACCTGGCCGTTGGAGGATTTCAGGCGGAAGCGGAACTCGCCGGCCTTGTCGGTGTAGACCTCGAACTTCGGGTTCTTCACCGCCGCGTATCCCTCGACGGTCTGGTTCTCTACCGGAGCAGCCGCGTTCTTCTGGACGCTGGCGATGCCCTTCCTGCAGGTGGCCAGGGTCTTGTAGGTCTGGGATGTGGCGATGACCTGACCGTTGCCGGCCTTCAGGTTGAATCTTACGCCGGAGTCGGTAGTCTTGATAACGAATTTGCCCATAGGATGGTACCCCCTTCCAATATTGTGACATTATTTTACAATATTTTGCGTGTAAATACAAGATATTTTGGCAGAATCGTCGAAAAAGGCTGTGAATTCCTCATTGCAAAATGGATTCCGCAGGTGTAAAGTAGAGATAGGAAAAAGTGCGTCCGGGACGCAGGCTGGGGAGAATGCGATGATCGATCTGAAGGGCACTATGGGGATTCCTTTTTTGAAGAAAAGCCGGTTTACGGGCAGCGACGGCCCGCTTCGGTTTGTGCTGGAGAAGCGCGGGGCGGAGAGCGTTCCCGCGGATGCGCTGTGGCCGGGGCGTGAAGCAGAGCCGGGAACCGGGCCGGCCGGCGAGGCGGTCGGGGTCGGCGTTGGCGGCGAAGCTGTGCAGGGCGGAGTATCCGGGCCGGCCGGAGATTGTCTTGCGGCGGTCTGCTGGCATGGACCGTACTGCTCGGACGCGACGCCGGATACGGAGAAGACGACGGCTTATTTTTCATTTACAAAAGAGGGCCTTGCGCAGGCGCAGGAGTGGCTGAACGCGCAGCGGTGAACGGAAGGATTTCGGAAGTGCGGCGGGAGAACGGAAACGGCCGGAATTAAGGCCGGTTCCTGATAGGATAACAGGAAAATTACGGATAGGGGGTAGTTGCATGACACCACAGGAAACATTGCGGCAATGGATCGACGGGAGCGATAATATCGTTTTCTTCGGCGGGGCGGGCGTCTCCACGGAAAGCGGAATCCCGGATTTCAGGAGTCAGGACGGACTGTATAATCAGCAGTATAAGTATCCGCCGGAGGTTATCATCAGCCATTCGTTTTATGTGCATAATCCGGAGGAATTCTACCGTTTCTATAAGAATAAGATGATCTTCACCGACGCGAAGCCCAACGCGGCCCATCTGGCGCTGGCGAAGCTGGAGCAGCAGGGAAAGCTGCGCGCGGTCATCACCCAGAATATCGACGGTCTGCATCAGATGGCGGGGAGCAGGGAGGTTCTGGAACTGCACGGCTCCATTCACCGGAATTACTGCACCAGGTGCCATAAGCCGTATGGGCTGGAGAAGATCGTAAGCTCGCCCGGCGTGCCCAAATGCAGCTGCGGCGGCACGATCAAGCCGGACGTGGTTCTCTATGAGGAAGGGCTGGATCAGCGGACGCTGCAGAAATCCGTGTCATACATCCGCCACGCGGATGTGCTGATCGTCGGCGGAACGTCGCTGACGGTATACCCGGCGGCGGGGCTGATCGATTACTACCAGGGAGATAAGCTGGTACTGATCAATAAATCCGCCACCACCCGGGACGCGCACGCGGACCTGGTGATCAATGATCCCATCGGGGAAGTATTTCAGGCGTATCTGTGAGAGAATCGGGCGGCAGCCCCGAAGAAAATGCGCCGCGCCCGGCGGCTGCGGTGCTGCGGCTGATCCGCGGGAGGAAGAAAGACAGCTGCCGTCAGCGGAAGGACGCGTCAGACGGCAAAAAGTGTCTGCGGAAAAAGGAGAAGCGCGTATGCAGTACGAAGTAGGCGACATCGTTAAACTGAAGAAGCCGCACCCCTGCGGCAGCCATGAATGGGAGATCCTGCGGGTGGGCGCTGATTTCCGGCTGAAATGTCTGGGCTGCGGCCATCAGATCATGGTCGCGCGAACGCTGGTAGAGAAGAACGTCCGCGGACTGCGCCGCCCCGGGGAGGGCTCCGGGACGGGGAACGGCGCGGCGGACGGAGAGAGCGGAAAGCAGAAGAACTGAGACGCGCAAATCCCGGTTGACATTTTCAGCTATCTATGCTATTTTTATTAAAGTTGCTTTAACACATAAAACGCATAAAGCATAAAACCGGTGAAGCGCGAAACCGGTTAAGGCCCGAAAGCCGGCGTACCTTACACAAATACATGAAGAGAGGAAGATATCCCACATGCCAGTCACAGACTTACTCGAGCGCAACCACAAGCTCTACGGCGATGAGATCGCCCTGGTAGAGCTGAATCCCACTATGGCAGACAAGCGGAAGACCACATGGAAGGAATACGATCTTGTCCAGCAGACGTCGCCGACGCCCTACCGGCGTCAGATCAGCTGGAGCATTTTCGATGAGAAGGCGAACCGTGTTGCCAATATGCTTTTAAGCCGCGGCATCCGCAAAGGAGACCGTGTCGCGATATTGATGTTCAACTGCCTGGAGTGGCTGCCGATCTATTTCGGTATTCTGAAGACTGGCGCCATCGCGGTGCCGTTTAATTTCCGGTTCTCGGCGGATGAGATCAAGTACTGCGCCGATCTGGCGGAGGTACATATCCTGTTCTTCGGGCCCCAGTTCATCGGGCGTATCGAGAGTATTGAGGAGGACTTAAGCAAGGGCCGCCTGCTGATCTATGTAGGCGACGGCTGCCCCACCTTCGCGGAGAGCTACCGGGAGCTGGTGGCGGACTGCTCCAGCCAGCCGCCGCTCATTCGTCTGGAGGACGAGGACGACGCGGCGATCTATTTCTCATCGGGCACGACCGGATTCCCGAAGGCGATCCTGCATAATCACGAGAGTCTGATGCAGGCGGCGCAGATGGAGCAGAAGCACCACGCGACCGGCCGGGACGACGTATTCCTGTGCATTCCGCCGTTATATCATACCGGCGCCAAGTTCCACTGGATGGGCAGCCTGTGCGCTGGCAGCCGGGCCGTGCTTCTGACCGGCACCACACCGGAGATCATTCTGGACGCGGTGAGCAAGGAGCACTGCACGATCGTGTGGCTGCTGGTGCCCTGGGCCCAGGACATCGTGGACGCTCTGGATCGCGGCGATATTAAATTAGAGGATTACCAGCTGGATCAGTGGAGACTGATGCATATCGGCGCGCAGCCTGTGCCGCCGTCCCTGATCAAGCGCTGGAAGGAATATTTCCCGCACCATCAGTACGACACCAACTACGGCCTGTCCGAGTCCACCGGTCCCGGATGCGTGCATCTGGGCATGGAGAACATCCACAAGGTCGGCGCCATCGGCATCCCCGGCTATCGCTGGAGCTGTAAGATCGTCGATGAAAACGGAGCCGAGGTGGAGCAGGGAGCCGTCGGCGAGCTCTGCGTCAAGGGTCCGGGCGTCATGACCTGCTACTATAATGATCCCGTGGCTACGGCGGAGACACTGAAGGACGGCTGGCTCTATACCGGCGATATGGCCATGCAGGACGAAGACGGATTCATTTTCCTGGTAGACCGGAAGAAGGACGTGATCGTCTCCGGCGGCGAGAACATTTACCCGGTGCAGATCGAGAATTTCTTAAGCGCCTATGAGAAGGTGAAGGATGTGGCCGTCATCGGCCTGCCGGATAAGCGGCTGGGCGAGATCACCGGCGCGATCATCTCCATCAAGGAAGGCATGGAATGCACCGAGGAAGAGATCGAGGAATTCTGCAAGGGTCTGCCGCGGTACAAGAGGCCGAAGAAGATCATCTTCGCCGAGGTGCCAAGGAATGCCACCGGCAAGATCGAGAAGCCGGCTCTGCGCAAGAAATACGGCGCTGAGTATCTGGTGGCACAGCAGAACCGGAGCTGACGGATTTTGATTTATGACCGGGATTTTTCGTTCATTATAGAAGAATCCCGGTTTTATATTACGTTAGTATGCAAAAAGAGCGCCAGTGACGCTCTTTTTGTATGTGCGCCTGGCGGCGCACGTTTCTAACGGGTGAAAGTCCCGAATC
>CANQBX010000075.1 GCA_947589095.1 uncultured Lachnospiraceae bacterium | reverse complement strand
AGTGGGAGAAAAGCTGGCGGTCGTGGGCATGAACGGCTCCGGCAAGACCACATTTATCAAGCTCCTGTGCCGGCTCTACGATCCCACGGAGGGAGTCATCCTCTTAAACGGCGTGGACATCCGCAAATACGACTACGACGAGTATATGTCCCTTTTCTCCGTGGTGTTCCAGGACTTTAAGCTCTTTGCCGTATCCCTGGGGCAAAATGTGGCCGCGGACACGGATTATGACCGGGAGCGGGTAAACGCGTGTCTCGCCCGCGCGGGCTTTGAACGGAGGGAGAGCACGCTGCCGAAGGGACTGGACACGCCGCTTTACAAGGACTACGACAAGGACGGCGTGGAGATCTCCGGCGGCGAGGCCCAGAAGATCGCCCTGGCCCGCGCTCTCTATAAGGACGCGCCCTTCATCATTCTGGATGAACCCACGGCTGCGCTGGACCCGGTCTCCGAATATGAGGTGTACAGCCATTTCAATTCCATCGCCGGGGACAAGACTGCCGTCTATATCAGTCACCGCCTGGCATCCTGCCGGTTCTGCGACAAGATCGCGGTGTTTGACGCCGGTCGGATCGTCCAGACCGGCCGCCATGAGGAACTGCTGGCCGCCGGGGGCGGGAAGTACTGCGAGCTCTGGAACGCGCAGGCGCAGTATTATACGGGGTGAGGGCAGAAGAGCTCCATCGGAGGCTCTTCTGTGTTTCACAGACTATACATGAAAGTGAAATTTAGGTAAATGTCACTTGTGAAACATTATCGTAAGTGATATATTGGGTATGTGAAAGGAAAATCCAAAATCAGAAATCCAAAACCAGGGAGAAGCAACATGCAGCGCTTAGAAGCGATCAACGAAACCTCATATCTGTCTGTTCCCAACGCAGCAACCTATCGGAAGATCATGCGCTATTTTTATCGCGAATATGAAAAAATGCATTTCCAGCTATATAAAGAAGATGTGTATGCTCTGCTGAAAGAAGAAAATGAATTTGCAGATTATACAATGAATCAGCTGGAACTGGACTTGGACGCGCTGGTAAGATGGAAGAACCTGACGCCGATCCAGGATCCGGGAAAGGTGTATACGATACAGGATTATAAGAATAAGCAGTACCGTTATACCATGTCGGAATACGCGGTGGAGATCGAGCGGCTTACAGTACGACTTGAAAATCTTTTCATGGAATCTGCCAGTCTTTCTACGAATTTTTTCGTTCGGCTGGAAAAGAGCGTTGGCGAAGCCGAAATGATGCAGGACGCCAGCTTAAAAGAAGTAAACGAGTGGTGGAATCTGCTGCAGGAGGATTTTAAAAGGCTGAATCAAAACTATCAGGATTATCTGAGAGATTTTTCTTCCGGCAAAACCGAGCGCCTTATGAAATCCGTAGAGTTTGTTCTGCATAAGGATAAATTTATCACTTATCTGACAGATTTTGTGCAGGAGTTGCAGCGCTATTCTAAACGGATGGAGCAACTCTTAGTGCGGCAGGCGCCTGTCATTGAAAACGTGATCCTGGAAAGGGTGATTCAAAGCGAACTCGATATTCCTCATGCCCTGTCAGAGTTTCGCGGTAATCTGGAGCCGAATATCAGGGAGAATGTTATGGGGAAATGGGATTCCCTGAAGAGATGGTTCATCGACACTCCAGAAAGAGATTGCGAGAGCCGGAAGGTCTTACAGATTACGAATGACGTTATCAGAAGCATCATACAGAACGCCGCACTGATCGTTCAGATACAGAATTGGGGAATCAGCCGCAAAGACGACTATCAGAAATTTCTGCAGATGTTTTTGCGGTGCGAGAATTTAGAGGACGCGCACCGTCTGTCCGCTCATGTCTTCGGCGTCCAGAAGATACAGCATTTTAAGACGAACTGTTCGAGGGAAGAGGATCGGATCAATGGCAGTATTTATGAGGAGCCGCCGGTAGAATTTCAGATAAAGCCCCATAGCCGGACCTATCGCGAGAGAAAAGACAGACAGGGATTTTCTGATAAATCACTGGAAAAGATGATGCAGAGGGAAGCATATCTGCGGAACGTGAGAGATCAGGAAGAAGCCGTAATGCGTTATGTGAAGAATAAGAAGATCACGTTTTCGGAAATAGAAGGACCGATCCCGGAAATGACGAAAAATATATTTTTGCAATGGATTACCATGGCGAATATGAGTTCTCAGAAATCGGGTCAGACGGAATTTGGACAAGAATATCAGTTGCTTCAGAAAGACGGTACCTGTGTTTTAAAGTGTGAGGACGGCGATCTGACCATGCCTGCGTATGTATTGGAGTTTAAATAATATGAATGCCGTAAGAACGCTTTTTGAACAATTCTGGATCTGTAAAGATACGGACAAGGAAGGTTATTACAGGATAAAAAGAGAAGTTCCGGCGTTTCAAAGGTTCCTGGGGGAACAGCTGGGATGGAAACTGATCCATACGGAGAATCTGCTGAAGCTGGAGAAGATACCGGCGCATGCCGAGAGCTTTATGGGGATCCAGGAATTTTCGGATGTTCTGGATTATTGTATCTTGTGCGTCGTACTCATGTATCTGGAAGACAAAGAGGAAGGAGAACAGTTTCTTCTTTCGGAACTGCTTGACTACGTGGAGACGAAATTGAAAGGAGAAGTTTCCATCGACTGGACGTCCTTTTCCCAAAGGAAGTCGCTGGTACGGGCTCTGCAGTATATGGAAAGAATGCAGATGCTTCGGGTGTATGAAGGGAGCAGCGAAGCGTTCGGCCTGGAGCAGGGGCAGGAAGTGCTGTATGAAAATACCGGGTATTCCAAGTATTTTGCAGTAAATTTTCCCATGGATATCTCCGGCTTTGAGACGTGGGAGGATTTTGAAAAGCAGAGATTTGAAGAGATTCAGGAGGACAGAGGGGCCGCGAGGATCCATCGTGTATACAGACAGCTTGCGGTTTGCCCGGCCATGTACTGGGACGGAAATGAAGACGCGGACTCTCTGTATCTGAAAAACCAAAGGCAGTGGGTCGCAAGATATCTGGAAGAAAATCTTGGCGGAAAACTGGATATTTATAAAAACGCGGCGCTTTTTGTGCTGGAAGAGGATGACTGCTACGGGACTGTTCATCCGCGGGACGCCATGCTTCCTGAAATCGTACTGTTAATCTGCGCGTATATCCGGCAGGCTCTGCGGAAGGGAGAGCTGGTGAAACAGGATAACGAAACGATAGCGGTCACGAAGCAGCGGTTTTCGAAGCTGATCCTGGCGTGCAGAAAGAACGGGAGCGCAGGGTGGAGCAAAGAGTACAGGGAAATGGAGAAAGACAAACTGGTCGACACCGTGAAAAATTATATGATCAACTGGATGCTGATCCGGGAAGAAGATGACAGGGTGATCATTTTGCCGACGGCAGGAAAGCAGGCGGGATTCTATCCGGAAGACTTTAAGGGGGCGGAGACGGATTGAGCGATCGATGGAAAATGAATCGTATCGGATTCGTAAATTTCTGGTTATACGATGAAGAGGACTTCGAATTTTATGACGGCAAACTTCTTTTAAGAGGACAGAATGGCTCTGGCAAATCGATCACGACGCAGAGCTTTATTCCTTTTGTTCTGGACGGCGACCGCACGCCGAGCCGTCTGGATCCCTTTGGTTCCAGCGACAGAAGGATGGAATATTATTTTCTGGGAGAAGAGGGGAAAGACGAGGCGACAGGTTATCTCTTTCTGGAATTCAAAAAAGAGCATGCGGAAGAATACCGGACCATAGGAGTCGGGCAGCGGGCAAAACGCGGGAAACCTATGGATTTCTGGGGATTTCTCATTCTGGACGGGCAGCGGGTCGGGTACGATCTGCAGTTGTATAAAGAAACCGGAAGTACTAGGATTCCCTATGATAAAAGAGAAATGAAAGCTGTGCTGGGCGAAAAAAATCTTTTTACCGACAGCCAGAGCGAATATAAGAAACTGGTCAATCAATATATCTTTGGCTTTCGGAAGGCGGAGCAGTACGAGCAGTTCATCCGGCTTCTTGTAAAAGTGCGCGCGCCAAAGCTTTCCAAGGAATTTAAGCCGACCAAAGTATATGAGATTCTAAATGAATCCTTACAGACCTTGTCGGATGAGGATCTGCGTACGATGGTGGAAGCGATGGAGAAGATGGATGAGATCCAGGACAGCCTGGATATGCTGAACCGCGCGTTCGCAGATGTAAAGATCATCCGAACGGAGTATACACGATATAACCAGTATATGCTGGCGAAGAAGGCGCAGTTCTATCTGAAAAAGAAAGCGGAAACAGAAAGCGCGCAGCAGGAATACGAGGAAAGGCAAAATGAGGCGAAGGAATTAAGCGACGCGCTGCGGGATCTTGGCGTTTGTTTGAAAGAGCTTTCAGAGCAGAAACGCCTGGCGGAAACAGAACGGGACGGTTTGCTGGATACAGATCTGCAGGAAATCGACCGCAAGATGGAAGCTGCTGAAAAAGAAAAAGCGGAAATGCAGGAAAAAGAGCGCAAGCTGGCCGAAAAGATCGATGAGTATCAGGCGAGAATTTATCGAAAAGAACAGGAAATAAAAGAACTTCAGGATATGCTTGAAGAACAACGGGACATGCTCCTGCACCGCAGGCAGAGTATGGAGGAGCATCAGGAGAAACTGAAGTGGGACGGACATGAAAAGGTCCTGCGCTTTATCGGTATGGAACGGACCGAAGGGGCTGAAGAGATTTCGGATCGGTTGCTTCTGTACAGAAAACTGGTGGAAGAATGCAGGCGGCTGCTTCGTGACTTCGAGGAGATCTCGCGTAAGTATGATGAAGCTGCCGAGGAGCTGGAGCGTGTCGGCAGGGAGAAGAATAAAAAGGAACAGGCGCTGGAGGATGCACGGCAGCAGGTTCTTGAGAGCCAGGATCATTGGATTGAGAGGTTATATGCTCAGGCTGAGACTGCTGAATACTGGAAGCCGCAGGAATCTCTCTTAAAAGAAGCTGAGGACAAGATCCAGCGATATCAGAATATTGCGGATGCGGGTCAGATCCAGGAATTGTTCCGGGATGATTATGAGAATCAGAGGGCAAAATGGCTGGAAAAGAAGCAGGCTGTTCTGCAGGAGCTTCATTTATGTGAAGAAAAACTGGATACCGCAAAGCGGGAATTGGCCGACATACAGAGCAGGGAAGAAATTGAACCTGCCAGAAGCGAGAGTACATTATATTCCAGAGAGTGTCTTAAGACTGCCGGAATCGATGCCGTTCCTTTTTACAGGACGGTAGAGTTTGCCAATGGACTGCCGGAAGCGGAGTGCGCAAGGCTGGAAGCACAATTAGATCGTATGGGCCTGCTGGACGCATTGGTCGTGTCGGAAAAGGATTATGCAGGAATCGCAGAATTGTGTCCGGATTTTCTGGATGTGGTGGTCTATGTGCCGCAAAAAGGCAGATCCGGTTTTTCCAAATTGACAGTGAGCGAAGAACTGGCGCCGGCATTGGCGGAAAGCGTTCGGAAGATATTAAGCAATATTTATGAAAAATCGGGTGCGCAGACAGGCATTTATCTTGGAGAGGACGGACGGTTCCTGCAGGGGATCTTAGCAGGAAAGGCGGAGAAGACGGAAGCGGAATTCCTGGGATATCTGGCGCGTCAACGGAAAAGACAGAAGCAGATAGAATTCCTGCAGCAGGAAATTTCAGAGAGGGAAGAGGAGCTTCTGCGTCTGCAGGAGAAGAACGCTGATACCGATCAGGGGTTAGCGCAGCTGGAATCGGAATATAAGAGTATTCCTGACTTTTATGAACTGGATCAGGCTCTGGGATATGAAAAAGAGTGCAGCGTGGAATTGGATCGTATCAGCGGGGAATATACAAAACAAGAGCAGCGGGAAAGGGAGTGGGCAGCAAAGAAGCAGTCCCGATATCAGGAAGTGATTCAGAAATGCAGACCATTTCCTTATGGCCGAACGGAAAATGAGTATGATGAGGTATTGAATACGCTGGAGGAATATCAGCATATATGGCAGGAATGCCGGGAGCTGCTCCTTAAGCTGGAAACGGAGAGAAGCAGGCTTTTGACCGGGCAGGAATATCTGGAGCGGGACGAGCTGGCCATGGACGACGCATTTGTGGAAAAGCGGTCCTGCAGCACCAGGATAAAAGAGTGCGGGATCCGGATCCGTCAGTACCAAGAGTATCTAAACAGGCCGGAGATCGCGGAGAAAGCCAGACGGCTTAAGCAGCTGCAGAGCGAGATCAAAGAGATAGAAGAACAGGAAAAAGCCAGCAATGAGGAACGCATCCGGAAAGACCAGATGCTGGAGAATCTGCAAAGATCCGAGCCGGAAAAAAGGAAGCGTCTGCAGGAACTGATAGCAGAGGAAACGCTTTTACGTAAGTTTTTTGAGGAAGAACTGTCGCTGAAATTAGTGCTGGAAAGAGAAAACCGTACGTTGGCGGACTGCGCGAAGGAGGCTGTTAAACTGCTGCGCGACAGCGATAAGAACCGTGAGCCTGCAGATATGCTGCGGGCGCTGAATGAGGTGTATCAGAAGCATAACGGCAGCCTTGCCAGTTACGGAACCCGGATAGAGGATTGTTTTGAATCGGTTGGAGAGCAGTCGGGCGTGGGTACGGATTTCCAGCCTCTTCGGAAAAGAGTCCGTGTGGTATCAGCATGGAACGGGAAAAAGGTGTTTCTGGAGGAATTCTATCAGATCCTGAAATCGGCGATCGACGAGACAGAGCTATTGATCCAGCAGAAAGACCGGGAATTGTTCGAGGATATCCTGTCCCAGACTATCAGCCAGCAGCTGACGGACCGGATCGCGGAAAGCCGAAGCTGGGTCAGGGATATGTCGAATCTCATGAAGCAGCTGGATACCTCCATGGGGCTTACCTTTGCGCTGGAATGGAAGCCGAAAAGCGCAGAAAATGATACGGAACTGGATATACTGGAACTGGAACAGATATTGCTGCGGGACCGTGAACTGCTGACAGTGGAGGACATTGAAAAGGTCGCGGGACATTTCAGGAGTAAGATCCGAACGGAGAAGATGAGACTGGAAGAAGAAGGCAGTCCGATCAACTATATGGAGCTTGTCCGCGACGCGCTGGATTACCGGAAATGGTTTGAATTTCAGATGTTCTACAGGCGGGGCGAAGAGAACAAAAAGCCGCTGACGAACGCGGCCTTTAACCGGTTCAGCGGCGGAGAGAAGGCAATGGCGATGTATGTTCCTCTCTTCGCGGCCGTAAACGCTCAGTATAAGAAGGCGGATTACGAGGAACATCCGAGGATGATCGCGCTGGACGAAGCGTTCGCCGGGGTGGACGATAAGAATATCAGCAGTATGTTCGAACTGGTAGATAAGATGGATCTGGATTATATTATGAATTCCCAATCTTTGTGGGGCTGCTACGAAACGGTAAAAGGAATCAAGATTGCGGAGCTTCACCGGCCGATGAATTCCCAGATCGTGACGGTGATCCGCTATACATGGAACGGGCATGAAAGGATATTAGATGTACAATAACAAAGAGTGCGCCGAGTATCTGAAGAAAAATGAGGCCTATTCAAGGCTTATGCGGGAACTTCGGAAAAAGTGGGAAAGTTTCGGAAGAACTGCGGGCAGCGTGACGCTTAAAAACGTTACGGAAGCGGAGCGGAGAGCAATCAGCGGTATCGTTGGAAAGTCTTTTACAGACGGAACGGTAACGATCACATTTCGGGAATTTGAGCAGGGACTGCAAAAAACCCGTTTTGCACCGATCAATATGAAAACGGTGATGGAGGAGTATTTCGCGTCTCCATTGCAGACGAATCAAGAACAAAAAGACCAGAAGCAGAGGGAGAGAGAAGAATTTTTCGGAAGACTTTTGACCTGCTTTGAAGGCTGCGGCGAAAACAGGCCGACGGCGTTTCATTGGATCCGGGAGATGCAGGATCGGAAAAAGTATGGCTATCAGATCCTGATAAAAGAATTTGTCAGAGAGCCAAAGGCAGCGGAAATTCTTGTCCGAAATGTGGGCAGTGCATTGATCCGCCTGGAAGAAACGGGGGGAGAAGAGAGCCTCCTGGCAGTATTTGCGGCTAGCGTTTCCGGAAATCCGCACTATTTTGACAGGGGAACCGTGGCTGGGCAGCTGCTGACGCATGCGGTCTGTTTTTGGAAGAACGCGGATGTACCGCAAAGCGCGTATGAATGGCGGGAGTGTATGCAGTCGGTGGGGATCGTGCCTGACAATATCGCCAGCATGGTTCATGTATTTGGCGTGCGGCTGGAAACGGCGGACGGACCGCATCCGGCTTACGAGGCATTCTATCACCGAAAGGAACCTTATGTACTCACCGCGGAGAATCTGAAATCCATTATAGGTGCGAAAGCTGAGCATAACAGGGTATATGTTGTTGAAAATGAAATGGTCTTTCTGTATTTAGTGGAGAATGCAAAAGATCAGGACGTTTCGATTGTGTGTACGTCCGGGCAGCTGCGTGTGGCTGCGATCCGGCTGTTGGATCAGCTGGCTGAAAGCGGCGCGGATATCTGCTATAGCGGAGACCTGGATCCGGCCGGAATGGATATTGCGGACCGGCTGTGGCAGCGGTATGGGGACCGGCTTCATCTGTGGAGGATGGGGTCAGGGGACTACAGGGAGTCGATGTCCGGTGAAGAGTTAAGCGAAGTGCAGTTGGTTAAGCTTAAAAGACTGAAGAATGTGACGTTGTGTCATACGGCAGAACTTGTACAGGAGGAGAATCTGGCGGGATATCAGGAGAATCTGTTGGGAAAGCTGCTGGATGATGTTTTGAGTGGGTGTAGAATGTATGGGAAAACAAAGCGATAAAATTGACTTTTGCACTACATTTTGTTATAATATGTTGCATGAAAGTAAATAAAAAAGAAATCATTGAAGCAAAAATGATACAAAATCAAGGTATTATACAAATTGCCGATATCGTTGCAGAGGGTATTTCGAGGCAGTACGCAATTCAGTATTTGCAGGAAAGAAATTATGAAAGGGTTGCAAAAGGCGTATATCTGGCCCCTGATGCGTGGCAGGACGATCTGTATATTATTTCCCTTCAGTATAAGAAAATTGTCTATTCCCACGATACAGCGTTGTATCTGCTCGGGCTATCAGAACGGGAGCCGGTCTGTTTTACGGTTACCGTACCGAGAGGATATAAGGTAGTTTATAAAGGGCAAAGTCCACTAAAAAAGATAACGGCAGTTGAGGAGCGATACTCTCTTGGCGTTGATACAGCTGTTACGCCATATGGGCATACAGTTCCATGCTATAACGCAGAGAGAACTCTGTGCGATCTTTTTAGAATTGATGCGGAAACACAGGAAAAACGATTTGCTGTAAAAGAATATCTGAGTGGAAAGAAAAACCTGCCGAGACTTATGGAATATGCCAGAATACTCCAGGTGGAGAAAAAAATCAGGCAATACATGGAGGCGTTGCTTTGATCCATACATCGAGACAATTAAAAGCTCTGGTAAGAAATAGATCTCATGGAGATAATGCAAAAGCTATGACACTGATCCGAAATTTCGTAATGGAACGATTCCTGGAACGGATGTCTTTATCAAAATATAGCGGCAATTTAATATTAAAAGGCGGATTATTGGTTGCATCCATGGTGGGATTGGAGAATCGGGCAACCATGGATATAGATGCTGCGATACGGAATTATAATCTTTCAGCAGAGGACGCGAGAGAGATGGTAGAGGATATTATTGCCGTTCCCCTTGAAGATGGAATACAGTTTGATGTTAAGAGTGTTGAAAGTATTATGGATGAAGCAGAATATCCGGGAATCCGCTTTAAATTAGAAGCGGTATTGGATACTATGAAAACCCCTTTGAAAATGGACATTTCCACAGATGATGTAATTACGCCGGGAGAAGTGAATTATGAATATAAGCTGATGTTCGAAGAGCGCAGCATACCGTTACTGGCTTATAATCTTGAAACGGTATTGGCGGAAAAAATGGAGACTATAATCTCACGGGGAACATTAAATACACGGATGAGGGATTATTATGATCTTATGATTTTAAGTGTTATTAAATCAGATACAATAAATTATGTTGATTTGGCGAAAGCCCTTGAAGCAACAAGCAGAAAAAGAAATTCGTATGAGCTTTTATCAGGTTCAAAGCATATTTTGGAACAGATTAAATCGGATGTTGGATTGATGGAACAATGGGGAATCTATCAGCATAAATATGATTATGCTGCGGATTATGCCTGGGCAGATATTGTAAAGAATGTGGAACGATTATTTTTCCTTTGTTCGTCATAAGTATCACATCTTTCAACAGAAGTTCCTGTTTGATCTAAATGAAACTGTGATAAGGGAATCGTAGATGGAATGAATTTGGCTTGACAGATTATTTTGCTATATGTTATAATTTGACCAATAAACGAGAGGGGTGAAAAGATGAGGAAATAATTTACTTTTGCTTGCATGAAAACACGATTATTTCATGTTGCCAAAAGTGGATTATGTCCTCATAACCGCTCTCTTTTCGTTTGTAATAATGAAAATCGCAGGCGCTCCCTGTATGGTTATGATGCGTAATGGAACTGTTTGGTGACGGACGGTTCCTTTTTTGTTGCGGAACCGCAGAAGGGAGTGAAAAGATTGGCGCAGATTCTGGCAGATCATCTGACGTTTGCCTATGAGGGCAGTTTTGACAATATTTTTGAGGATGTTTCATTTTCCATCGACACGAACTGGAAACTCGGATTTCTCGGGCGCAACGGGAAAGGTAAAACTACGTTTCTGAACCTGCTGATGGGAAAGTATGCGTATGGCGGCAGCATCACCGCGCCGACGGCGTTCGACTATTTTCCTTATCCGGTCACGGAGGAGCAGACGCGGCTTCCGGCCGCGGAACTTCTGGAACAGTGGAAAACGGGATGCGAGCCGTGGCGCGTTCTTGTGGAGCTGGATCAGCTTCGGGGAAACGCGGAGGTTTTGTACCGCCCGTTTGGCACGCTGAGTCCGGGGGAACGCACGAAGGTTATGCTGGCGGTCCTCTTCTCCGGAGAGAATGATTTCCTGCTGATCGATGAGCCGACGAATCATCTGGATCAGGCGACCAGGGAGAATGTAAAGGATTATCTGGCTTCGAAAAAGGGCTTTATTCTGGTATCCCACGACCGGGACCTGCTGGACGCCTGCACGGACCATGTGCTGGTGTTGAACCGGAAAAGCATTGACGTACAGGCCGGGAATTTCTCTGTCTGGTGGGAGAATAAACAGCGCCGGGACCAGTTCGTGCGCGCGGAGAATGAAAAGCATGTAAAGGAGATCGGCAAGCTGAGACAGTCCGCGGCGCAGAAGGCGCAGTGGGCAGAGCGGAATGAAAGTACGAAGATCGGGTTCGATCCTGTGAAGGAGCACGACCGTTCAAAAGACACCCGCGCATATATCGGGGCGAAGACGAAGAAGGCGCAGAGCCGGGTGTCGCAGATGCAGAAGCGGATCAGCAGAGAGATCGAGGAGAAAGAAGGTCTGCTGGCTGATCTGGAGGAGCCGGTGGAGCTGAAGCTTATGCCTCTGCGTCACCACAAGGAACGGTTGATCCGTGTCCGCGAATTGACGGCCGCTTATGAGGGGGCGGCACGCCCGGCATTTTCATGCGAGCAGGGCGCTGGTGACGCGCGGCGCGTATTTTCCGGTCTGACTTTCGATCTGATGCAGGGGGAACGGGTGGCGCTTCACGGGGAAAATGGGTGCGGGAAATCCACTTTGATCAGGCTGATCCTGCAAAGAGCGGGTATGGGAGCGGAGGTCTCAGGGGCGAGCGCATTGCAGGGGAAGCAGGGGAGCGGCGCGGATACGGAGGCTACGGGGGATGAGAGCGGAGAGCGTTTGCGCCTGCGGGAGCAGCAGACGAGCGGCGCGGATGCGGGTCTCCCGGCTGCAGTATCCGGCGTCTGCGAGCTGGCGGCCGGGCTGGTGATCTCTTACGTCAACCAGGATACTTCCATGCTGAAGGGCACCATCCGGGAGTTCTGCAGGGCACGCGGCCTGGATGAGAGCCTGTTCTGTGCGATTCTGCGGCAGCTCGATATGGAGCGGGTACAGTTCCTGAAAAATATGGAAGATTATTCCGAAGGGCAGAAAAAGAAGGTTCTGATCGCGGCGAGCCTGCTTACTCCCGCGCATGTGTACATCTGGGACGAACCGCTGAATTATATCGATGTATTTTCACGGATGCAGATCGAAAAGCTCCTGCTTGATTATCAGCCGACGATGCTGTTCGTGGAGCACGACGTTCGTTTCCGCGAGCGGATCGCTACGAAGACGGTAGAATTTTAAGTAATGGAGGATATTTTGAGGAGAAATTACTTTGTCGAAGGATTGCAGGGCGCCGGAAAGACTACATTTACGAAGCGGCTCTCCGATTACCTGCAGGATTATCAGGTTTTTCAGGAGGGAGATTATTCGCCCGTCGAGCTGGCATGGTGTTCTTATGTTACCGAAGAGCAATATGGCAGAATACTGGAAAAGTACCCGATGCTCAACGAGGAAATCAAAGCTCAGACGATGGAAGAAGGAAACCGCAGAATTGTCTGTTATACAAAGATAGCGACAGACGTTCCGGGGTTCTACGAAGATATGGAAAAATATGAGATATATAATGGAAACCTGGATAAGGACGCATTTGAAAAACTGATCCTGGAGAGATTTGGGAACTGGGACGGAGAAGGACAGATCTTTGAATGTTCTGTTTTTCAGAATATCATTGAAAACCAGATGCTGTATTTCTTAATGTCCGATGAAGAAATTCTGGATTTTTACAGAAGATTAAAAAGCGTTCTCGGGGAGAGGGCATACAGGATTATTTATCTGGATGTGGAAGATATTCCGGAAACCATCGACAGGATCCGAAAAGAGCGAACCGACGATAAGGGAAATGAATCGTGGTTTTCGGCGGTGATCCGCTATATAGAAGAATCGCCGTATGGAAAGTCGCAGGGATCAGCCGGATTGGGAGGACTGATCGAACATCTGGAGAAAAGGAGGAGGCTGGATCATCGGATCATGGAGGAGGTTTTTCCGAAAAATTCTGTAAAGATCAAGACGAAAAGCTATGATCCGATGACGCTCCCTTATTTTGTGCTGAAATGAGTCGGGAGTTCAGGGGGGTGCATTTGCCGTTCCCGATCCGGACAGTTGCCACTTTTCTTGCCTGCTATAATGTAGATATCACAAAGGCTCAAAAATGCAAAATAATAAACCTCAAAAATACAAAATGAAAAACCTCAAAAATACAAAATAAAAAGCATCAAAGGAATACGATTGAAAGCGCATGGCACTTTTGGTATACTTGAAAAGAGAAAAACGAAGATTTTTTGAATGGCGGGGCTTATTGCCGTATCGGATTCCTGCGGATGCGGGAAGGCGGCATTTACAGAAGATTATATGCGTCATCTTGCTGATCAGTCTGGAAAGACTGTTTATGCGATTCACGGCGATGGTTTTTGCAGGGTTATGTATAGGGGGAATAAATGTTATGAATAAGAAAGTTGATATTATAAGAGATGCTGACGGAAACAGTATAGTAGTAATCAATGACTTACGTTTTAAGGGAAGAAGGAGTGTAGACTGGGAGACTGTCGAAAACTGCCTAAAAGAATATATTGGTCAATGTGCAGAAATAATGGAAACATCGGATATGGTATATATAGGAACGGATTTCCCGGATGAGTTTGCTCATTCCAAAGATACGAAAGAATTGAGAGGCGCAAATATGTATGCAAAGGCTAATTCTTCGAGTATTATTAAAGAAATGGTTGAAATTGCCACAAATAAAACCTTTGCAGAAAACTATACACAAAAACATAATACAGATGCAAAATATGGTTGGTATAGATATGGTACTCGTTTTGCAATACCGGTGTATGATGATGTGGGTGAACTGGTGAGATATAATGTGTTCAAATCAAGAATATTGGTACGCCATGCTAAAGACGGGAAACTGTATCTGTATGATATTTTAAGAACAAAAAAAGAAACGAGCAGGCCGCTTGAGCAATAGCTGTACGGTTGAAAAACTCATTTCTTTTGCTATATATTTTAGTTGTATATAGCCGCTTTGTCAAGAGCAAAAAATAGGAGATTTTTGGGAAACGGCAGATTATATTATCAAAGGATGCGCATGGAGGACGCGAAATGATTACGGATTCATTCACCCCTGAGAGCGAAGCGATCGTTTCGCCGAAAGCTTTTTTCGGCGAACAGAGAAAGATCTGCGATATCGCGATCGGTACATTTTCAAGAGAAATATATCCTGCGGTGCTTAAGCGTTTCCCCAATGAACAGATCGGAGAAATACGGGCCGCGAACCGGATCAGGCCGATGCACCTTCTGACGGTTAATGACAGGAAGGTCGTCTTTTATCTTTCGGAGATCGGTGCCGCGCTTGCGGGAACGGATGTGATCGAGATCAACTGGCATACAGGGGCGGACAAATTTATCCTGTACGGTTCTGCGGGCGCTCTGGATCCTGAAAAGACAAAAGGAAAATATGTGATCCCGACGGAAGCGTACCGTGACGAAGGCATGTCCTACCATTACGCCAGCCCGGCCGATTACATAACGATAAAAAACGCGGATGCGGTGGAGAAAATATTTGCAAAACACGGCCTGCCCTCTGTAAAAGGCAGGGTATGGACGACCGACGCGATCTACCGGGAAACACGCTCTCTGGCGGAGAAAAGAAAAAGAGAGGGCTGTCTCGCGGTGGAGATGGAACTGGCCGGCGTACAGGCCGTATGCGATTTCCATAACATAGAACTCTATGATTTCCTGGTGACGGGGGACGTCGTTGATACAGACAGCTATACTCCGGATGGGCTGCATGAGGCGAATCATGATATGCAGAAATTCTATGCGGCTTTGCGGATCGCGGAAGAAGTTTGGAAGGGTGGAACTTTGCCCAGACCAAAAGTATAAAGAGGTATAAAAACTTATAAAGACAAATAAAAAGTATAAAGAGGAGATCTCCCATGCAGAATCCTTTTACGACCACATTCAGCAAAGCGCCGGAATAAATCTATATTGCTACATCGAAGACCTCGGCAGGATTATTTCAGCTATGAGAATCCTTCTGGGAAGCCTGTGAAATGGCGAAATGTACGAAAGGATATGCCTATGCGTTTCAGTAGCTTGGCGTCCTGTACTTCAAAAAGAAAAACGAGGAGAGTCTGTCCGACATCCTGCCGGATTTCAAGACGGAATTGTTTGCTTATTCTTATGAGAAAATCTGGGAGAAAATGACAGAGACGGATCGTTTTTTAGCGTCGCTTCTGGTAGAAAAAGGTGAGTACAAGCGGTAAGAAGTGCTTCGCCTGATGGGAGGCAGAGCGGGCAGTTATTCTATGTGCAGGGACAGGCTGCTGAAGCGCGGCATTCTGGAAAGCCGTCAGGCGTATGTATCGCTGGCGCTGCCGTATTTCGCAGACTATATCAAAGAATATTGTCTGTGAACGGCGGAAACGAAATGTATCACAGACGCGACCTGCGGTGAAGGGCAGTATGCCCGCAATACGAACAGAACATTACTGGCGCTCTGCTCGCATGGAAATACGAGCAGTTCTGTCGAAACACAATTGTTATAAAATAAATGAAGTCTGAGGTGGAAAGATTGAAAGTTTACCATATGAGCGACACACTTCGTTTGGGCGGGGAACTGTCGGTCAATTATAAAAAATACTGGGAGCTGACGGAACCGTTTGTCCAGGCGCTGGAGAGAAGCGAAGACTGCTTTTATGGCGTTTACTTTGCCGCAAAGTTTATGCGCGAATCTCTGGACAGATTCGGAATGGCAGATATGCAGACGGACTATGTAAAGTGGGCGGCGGAGGCGGTGTTTGAATATGTGCGCCGACAGGAATTTCCCGGGCGCTGCTGCCGGTTAAAATGCAATTACTTTTTTGACGATATTGCATCCTGTCGTGAGCTTTTTGAGATCGACTGGGGGAAGGCTTCGGAAGCAGAACGCTTAAAGATCAGGCTGTTTGAAATCGAGCTTTCCGCCGAAACCGCCGACCGACTCGATATGCGTTTGTTCGACGAGGCATACGACGACTTGTGGGAGACAGACGACATAACGCGTACCGTTGATTTGGCGCGCAGGTATTTTGCGGGAGAGAGCACCGGGCATCCTGTGTGGGAGATCGCAAGCGACCGGAAGGCCGTAGCGGTTCGCGATGTGTCTGAGTATTTGCTGAGGGGAAACGGGTAAGCGGCGAAGCGGCAGGTTATATATCGTTGCTGCGCTGCAATACAGGAAACAGTGAAAGATCGGAACTGTGATAAACTGGAGAATTTCAATATGAACCTTAAGATAGCATTTTTGCAGATTCTGCCTGGAAAAAGTCTCGACGAAAATTTTTTGATCGGAAAGAAAGCCTGCATAGAGGCAAAGGAAAAGGGGGCGGATATCGCCCTTTTCCCGGAAATGTGGAGCGACGGCTACGATCTGCCGCAGGATTACGACAGATTAAATCATCTTGCCATTGAGAAAGAGAGCGCCTTTCTGAACGGCTTTCGCGATCTTGCGTCAGAGCTTAAGATGGCGGTCGGGATAACATTTCTTGAAGCGCATAGGCCGAAACCGCTGAATTCCGTTATCTTTTTCGATCGGATGGGCAGGGAGATCCTCCACTATTCCAAGGTGCATACCTGCGCGTTTGATCTGGAGAAAGTGCTGGACGGCGGGGATGATTTCTACACTGCAGATCTGGATTTCGGAAGGGGAACCGTAAAGATCGGCTCGATGATCTGTTTTGACAGGGAGTTCCCGGAGAGCGCAAGGATATTGATGCTAAAAGGAGCGGAACTCATCCTGGCTCCCAATGCGTGCCCGATGGAGATCAACAGACTGTCCGCTTTGCGGTCAAGGGCCTATGAGAATATGGTGGCGGTGGCGACCTGCAATTATCCGGAGGGGCATCCCGACTGCAACGGACGTTCCACCCTTTTCGACGGCGTACCGTGGCAGGCGGATGGGGTCAGGGATATGTGTGTTTTCGAAGCCCCGAAGGAGCCCGGAGTTTACGTAGCCGAGCTTGACATGGACCGGCTCAGGACGCACAGGAGTAACGATATTATGGGCGATAAGTATCGGTGTCCTGACAGATATGGTATTCTGTCGGACAGCAGCGCCTGCGGAGTTATTGGCGGAGAGTTTGTACATTGGTGATAGTATGAAAGTGATCAACTTTTTTGAAAGCGACAGGCAGGAACACTGGCTGAAAGAGATAGCGAAATGTGATTGGGGCGCAGGAGTTTTTCTGCATGAACTGCTCAGCAAAGGGACTTTTTTTGACGCGGTCGGAGAAGGTTCCAGAGTTTTGCTGCTGACAGACGGCGACGAACTGATTTCTTTTTGCACTTATGCGCAAAAGGACGATATTCAGCCGACGTGTCTTACACCGTGGATGGGCTTTGTCTATACATTTCCGCAGCATCGGGGACATCGCTGTGCGGGACTTCTGTTTGCGGAGATCGAACGGATCGCGAGGCTGGAACATGTTGCGAAAGTGTATATTTCGACGAACCATATCGGATTATATGAGAAATACGGCTGCGAGTATTTTACACAGATGAATGATATGAACGGAGAGGCGTCGAGGGTATATGTGAAAAGGATCGGATGATAAACTCCGACGGGGATTTGGAAGGGAAAACACAGCGCAAGATTTCAAAAGCGGAGGTGCAAAATGAAACGAATCATAAAGGTTTGTACGGAGCAGTATAAAATCCCTTCTTTGGATCTGGTAGAAAAGGTTTTTACCGAACATGAAAACGCGGACGAGGGCCGGCTGGTCCGACGGCTGGTGGAGGAGATCCGGTCGAAGAAATACTACCTTCCGGAGCTGGAACTGATCATGGAGGATGAAGCGGACGAGGTCATCGGATATGCGATGTTTTCCAGATTCCATCTGGAAGGGAAATATGAGGACGAACTGCTGCTTCTGTCTCCTGTCGCCGTAAAAACCGAGCTGCAGCGGCAGCATATTTCCAAGGAACTGATCGAATACGGCTTTAAAAAGGCGGTAGGACTTGGCTACAAAGCGGTTCTGGTCGAGGGCGATCCCCGGAATTATCGTTCACGCGGTTTTAAGACGGCGGCAGATTACGGCATCTATGCGGGGGAGAACCTGCATCTGCCGCATATCGACTGCCTGATGGTGCGGGAGCTTGTACCCGGCGGTCTGGAAAAGATCCACGGGACCGTCGACTATGGGTTTTATGAAAGCCTTTCGCCTTCCGGGGCGGAACAGGATTCCGTGCCTGCAATTTATTCTAACCATTCTAACCAAAGAGATTGACAAGAACGGTTAGGATGGTTAAAATATGATTAGATTGAACTCAGGAGGCAATCGGATGGTTTTTCATGAAAGCGAAACGGTTGAACTGAAAACGATCGTGGTAGAGGACATCAAAAAGGAAATCGTTGCTTTTGCAAACAGTAAAGGCGGAAAGCTGTATATCGGCGTCCGTGATGACGGAACCGTATTAGGACTGGACGATCCGGACAGCGTTGCCCTGCAGGTCAGCAATATGGTTCGTGATGCCATCAAACCGGATCTAACCATGTTTGTTCATTATGAGACACTGACGGCGGAAGGAAAGAAAATTGTCGCGGTCGATATTCAGCAGGGGACGGAGCGGCCTTATTATATTGCGAAAAAAGGGCTGCGTCCCGAAGGCGTCTATGTCCGTCAGGGATATTCTTCTGTGCCGGCTGCCAATACGGTGATCCGGCATATGATTAAGGAAACGGATGGCGACCACTTTGAGGAAATGCGGTCTTTGGAACAGAATCTAACCTTTGAAAGAACAAGAAAAGAATTTGCAGACCGGAATATAAAGTTTGGGCCGTCTCAAATGAAAACGCTGGGTATTATGACACAGGATGGTGTTTATACGAATTTGGGGCTGCTGCTTTCCGATCAGTGCGTGCATACGATCAAGGCTGCAGTTTTTGAAGGGACAAACCAGAACCAGTTTAAGGATCGGAAAGAATTTGCCGGCTCCCTGTTCCGACAAATGGATGATGTTTATAATTTTATTGATTTTCGCAATCAAACCCATTCATCCTTTGAGAAGCTGCGCCGTATCGACAGGCGCGATTACCCGGAGGCGGCTGTCAGAGAGGCTCTCCTGAACCTTCTTGTCCACCGCGAATATTCCTTCAGGGCCAGCAGCTTCATCAGCATTTATACAAACAGGATCGAATTTACCTCGATCGGCGGCCTGGTGAGCGGTGTGACCTTAAAGGATGTGACGATGGGGATATCCGTATGTCGAAATGTAAAACTTGCGAATGTATTTTATCGTTTGGAGCTGATTGAAGCCTATGGCACAGGAATCCTGAAGATCCTGGATGCTTACGAAGGAACCGGGCGGACGCCGCAGATTGAAACGTCCGATCATGCGTTTAAGATCATTCTTCCTAACCTGAACGCAGAGAC
>CANQBX010000074.1 GCA_947589095.1 uncultured Lachnospiraceae bacterium | reverse complement strand
AATGTGAGATTTGTCAGAGGAAAAAAGTTTGCGAAATACAAATTTACCTCTTGACAAAAGTCACTTCATAACAGGAGGATACACTACGCTTATATCGATGTATATGTCAAAAGATTTGTTGGTAGATGTAGATAAAGTTATGGAAGAAACTGGAAGAGCTCGAGATGAAATCAGGAAGCATTCCAGTAGAAATCACTTATGTAAATCAAATAAGAAAAAGTAGGTGGGGTAATGATAGAATGTAAGAAAGTGAAAACTAGGCTTTCCAATATTTATGGTGAAAAGATTCTATGTCGTATGGGCAGTGCAGAAGAGATTAGTTATGATATTTCGGCAGCAAATTATGCTTTGGTTGATATAGTTGTTTATATTCATATAACATACAGAGTTGCCATTGTTTGGAATCGAAAAATTCGGGAAAAGAGTAATAGGTCAATACATACCTTTGTGTTATCGCAGAACTTGAATGATATTATTCCACAGAGTGGGCAAATAAAAGCTATTTATAAAAAAATGGGAACGGAAAGAGCAGCACCGTATGAAAAGGTTCTTGTTCTTGGAGTAGATACGTTATATGAGATTTCAGAAGAATTGGATTTATTCTTAAAAATAAATCCATTGGACAATGAGTGTCCAAATGAAATAAAAAACGGGAAATTGGATCGATATGATGTGCCAGAGGATGAAGCTAGAGATAGAGTTTCTACTAAAAGATGGGAGAGAGATCGACAATTTAGAGGTGCTGTTTTAATGGCATACGGTTGCAAATGTGCAATTTGTAGATGCGAGGAAGAAAAACTGCTGGAAGCTGCGCATATAGAAGCGGTAGCTGATGGCGGGAGCGATAATCTTGAAAATGATGTTTGCTTATGTGCTAATCATCACAAAATGTTTGATAAAGAACTGATAAAGATCGATTTTGATAAACATATTCTCACCTATGTCGAGGACAGTGTAAAAGAAATGCCCTGGTATTCAGTGTTTAAAGAAAAATATGCTGGGAGGTTGTTATTACCAAACTATAACAATGAAAAGGTGGGATGTGAACAAGGCAGTATTTAATTGTAAAATGTGTAGTGTTGATTTGCCGATGACAGAAGGGATATGTTAATGTATTTGTGAATTTTGTGGAATGGGACAGGCAATTCCAAAGTAAAGATAGAGAATCTGTGAGGCTCGTTTAATTCCGTAAATGTTGGGAGTATGAAATCAGAATTCGATAAAGCAGGAGGATGAAGTGAAATGGAGCAGAATTTGACACAGAAGATTAGAGTTAATTATGAAAGCTTAGACTTTACCGAAAAGAATTATTTTATAGAATTTGTTGGAGGCGTTTGTCCAAAGTGTGGGGTGGAATGGTATGGAGTGTGGAAGACGGCCACCTTTAATTATCACCAATTATTTGATGGAAAGTTTGGCGAAGTTGTACAGCAAGAAATTGAAAAAGCAAAGAATTTAGATCAGTGCCCATTTTGTGGTAGTAGTATTCCTCTTAATACCATAGTATATGAAGGATATATTCAGGAGACTAGATGGGCGGAGTGTCCGCACCATATGCGTGGAACACAGCATACTGCTTCATCATTGCAAGATGCATATAGTCAAATGTGGAAATCCTTTTCGTCCCAATTAGATACTAGGCGTGAATGTTTACCTTATTATGATAAAAATGATGCCAAAGATTTAGCAGAGCAATATGTAAGCACATGGGATATCCCTGTTTATTCGTCTGTTTCTGAATTAACGACAGAAATAAAAGCATCGCCAGAGAAATTAAAGAATTATATTTCACAGTTAATGCTATTGGAATCCAACATATATGCAATGACGAAAAGGTTAGCTTCTCTTTATTGCAATATTTTATCGATAAAACGTACTGTTGTATATGAAGAAATTTTTAATTAACAAAATCGCCAATCTGAATTAGCCAATGCAGAAGCGCGACTGTTGGAAGCGCAAAATGCAAAAGTAAAGATTCCAACAATTACCTATCCTGCATATCCTGTGGCGCCAGAATTAAAGAAACCTGGATTTTTCAATAAGGCGAAAATACTTGCTGCTAATGAAGAAATGACTGCGAAGTATCAGAAAGAGATTGAACTCTATAATGAAAAGGTTGCGATGTGCAAAAATGAAGAAGCACGTGCAAAGGAAGAAGCTGCAGCCAGAGTTGCTAATAATATAGAGAAAGCAAAATTGGCCGTTCAGGAGGCCAAAGACGCACTGGAAGAAATGAGCAATAATGCTTCATTAAACGATATTCCAGCAAAAACATTGCAGATCAGTATGGAAAATGAAGCTAGTCAAGTGGAAAGTATGTTAAAGGAAATGTTGGAATGCAGGAATAAACTCTATAGCTATAATATTGTATTTGAAAAATATCGTAATATGGTAACAATTTTTACTTTTTATGAGTATCTAGCATCAGGCCGCTGTGATTCTCTGGAAGGAGCATACGGAGCATATAATATTTATGAAAATGAGGTTCGGGCCAACATTATTATTGATAAATTGTCTACTATCATTCAAAAACTAGATGAAATTAAGCAAAACCAGGGTATGATTTATTCGGAGCTGAAAAAAGTGAATCAGAATTTGTCCGAATTAAACAACAAGATGTCGAAAGCAGTAAAAAGCCTCGAAACGATAGAATATAATACTGAGATTACGGCTTATAATACGGCTGTAACAGCATATTATGCTCAGAAAAATGCAGAACTTACAAATACGCTTGGGTATCTTGTTGCGTTTAAATAAATAGTTATATAGCATTTTTGACTTCTATTCAATAACACAAGCTTCTATTAGTGCCACTCTGGACGAGTCGCACAGGCTGCATTGTCTGAGTGACAGTAATAGAAATTCAAGGCGTAAAGTGCAGAAATGCAGTAAAATCAAGCAATTTTGAAGGGGCTGGCCTGATGGCTGGTTCCTTTTTTAAAAAGCAATCTTGTCTTGAAAAAGTATTTGTGTATGTATATAATAAGATACAGGGGGTGAGGGTATTATGAGAGTCTATCTGGATAATTGCTGTTATAATCGTCCTTATGACGATCAGACGCAGATCCGTATATCGCTGGAGACGCAAGCGAAGCTTTATATTCAGGATTTGATAAAAAACGGTAAGATTTCGCTTGTTACATCTTATATTTTGGAATATGAAAACAGTAAGAATCGCTTTCTGCATAAGAGAAATGCAATAGCTGATTTTATAAATGCAAATGAGTCATATTATGTGGGTGTGGAAAAAGAAAAAGAAGTCAGAAGGCTTGCGGAAAATATCATAGAAACCGGAATTAAAAGCATGGATGCCTTTCATGTGGCGTGTGCAATAATAGCAAAAAGCGACTATTTTATCACGACGGATGACAGGTTATTGAGATATTATTCGGAAGAAATTGCTATCGTAACGCCGGGAGAATTCATCAGGAGATTGGAGGCGGAGGAATGATGAATAGTACTGTGGAGTTGATGGATAAGGGATTTGCGTGTTTGGTTGAAAAGTTGGGTGTTGTGGATGCAGAGCGTTTTGTGGCAATGATTAAGGGAGATCGTTTTGATTATACAATCTGGCGAAGGGAGTACTTTGATAAGATGGATGCAGAACAGATCAGCGAGGAGGCGGCATCCTATGCGCGGAGCCATACCCATAGGGGAAGAGGGGCCAGGGTATAGAAGAGAAAAATTTGATTATACAAAGTGGCAGAGAAAGCAGTTTGACTGCGTGGATTCCGATGAATTTCATGACGCGGCGATAGAGTATTCCGAGGAGAATCCTTTTCGTAAAGAATAAATACTGACGATCGCTTTCTTTCGTTAGCAGCCACATAGGCTGCATTGTCTGAGTGACAGTAATAGAAATTCAAGGCGTAAAGTGCAGAAATGCAGTAAAAGTCAAGCAATTTTGAAGGGGCTGGCCTGTCGGCTGGCCCCTTTTTTTGACTTGAAATTTTATTGCAAATAACCCTTGCAATCCCAGGCTGAAGGGGATTATAATGAAAAGGCAGTAAGCAAAATTCAGAAATAGATGAAAAGGGAAAGCTTATGTTCTGGAAGATGACAAATCTCCAACTGAAAAAAGGTTACATTGATCTCTTTCAAGGGGATAGTGTGCCTTTTTTTAGGAAGATTTTTTGATTTTCAGTCAGGTTTCTCCTTTCAATACGGCACAGTATCTCCTTAACGATTACCCTAAATACAGTTAAGGAGATTTTTTATGCTTAAAATTAATAAACAGATGAAAGGATTATATCTATCCTCCGTGCTGGCGAATTTATCCCTCACGGGCGCATGGGTAGCGCTGCTTGCCGCCCGCGGTTACAGTCTGATGGAGATTGGAATCGCTGAAACCGTGTTCCATATTACAAGTTTGGCCTTTGAACTTCCATCCGGCGTGTTTGCCGATGTGTTCGGCAGGAAGAAGATGCTGATTGCAGGCAGTATGATGCAGATCATCGGAAATGTGATCATGATTGTCTCCCGGAATCTGCCGATGGTGTGTGCTTCCATCGCATTTCAGGCGTTGAGCTATAATTTCGTATCAGGCTCAAAAGATGCGCTGGCTTATGATTCGCTGAAGCTGGCTGGGGAGGAGCGGCATTTTGAAAAGTACGCTTCCAACCAGATGATCCTTTACAGACTCTGCAGCGGCGTATCAACGCTGTGCGCGGGGCTGGCCTTATTTATCGGATACAGACTGGCATATAGTGCGGATGTTGTGCTGGCTGTGATCCAGATCCGGGTGCTTACATCCCTCTGCGAAGCAGGCGGCCAGACAGATGAACGCGGCAAGGGCAGTGTCAGTGTTTGGCGCAGGCTTGCGGACTGCTTTGGCGGGAGCATTGTCTTCCTGAAAGATGCGCGCCGCGCCATCGGCCTGATGTTCTGCAATTCGTTTGTAAGCGCGGCGGACACTTTGCTGTTGTTTTTCCTGCAGGCGAAGCTTCCCATGGCGTCGATACCGAATTGGGCGCTGGGAATGGCGCTGCTGTCCATGGAGTTAGGCGGTGTCCTGGGTTCCGGACTGATTTTGAAATGCGGAAAACTGCGTTACCGCCAGGTATTCTTTTTCATGGCGCTTCTGGTGTTTGCGGGAGTGTGCCTGGAACACAGCGGATCGTATCTGGTCATGACGGCGGGAGGATTCCTTGCCGCTCTCGGAGACGACGCGCTTCAGGTGCGTACAAACACAGTCCTGCAGGATATGTTTCCATCTGAACAGCGGGCGACTTTGATATCGGTGGAGTCGTTTACATTTTCCGTGATCATGGTTGTGCTGTCCCCGCTTGCGGGCGCATTGTTTTCATGGTGGTGAGCAGTACATTTTTGTCTTGCAGAAATGCAGTAATTTGCATACTGACGTAATCAGAGGGGGCTGGCCTGATGGCCGGCCTCTTTTTTTCGTGCTAGGTATTATGGAGGGAGCTGCACTGTCAGAGAGGCAATAATATGACCTTCATTTTCATAATAGTACTCTCTGGGGGTAATTAGCTGTATTGCAGTTCATTTATCCATATAGTATAATGAGTATGCAATTATAAAAGATATCAACACATCGGGATTTGATTTACCGGAGGTCATGATGAGTAATACAGAATGGGTCATGCCGACTCATATCATTGCGGCAGCGGGTATCGTGATGAATGATAATGATGATATCCTGCTGGTAAAAACACATCGCAGAGGGTGGGAGTTTCCAGGAGGGCAGGTCGAAGTCGGGGAAAACGTGATCGACGCTGTTAAAAGAGAAGTTATGGAAGAGACAGGCATTGATATTGAGGTTGGAGAAGTGTTTTGCATATCATCAAACACTTGTAAATATCCCGGGTATAACGGGGTCAAAGAAGTGCCCACCAAGATAATGCTCGATTTTATTTGCAGGGCGAAAGATGGCATACCGCGTCCTTCGAATGAAAACTAGGAGTATGCTTTCTTTTCGATAGACGAGGCTCAGGAGTTAATCACTACTCCTGCTATCGTTGAAAGATTCAAAGCATATCTGGAATATGCGGGCAGACCGACTTACCTGGAATATGTTACAAAACCAAATTTTCAGCTGAAGCTGAAAAGATCTGTTTGAATTCTCGTTTATAAAGGGCATATTTGGCAGAAGCCGTACAGGAGATGAAACTTCTTGCGTTCTACGCTCTGAGATGCTATTATGTAGGTCAGAAAATTGAGCATAAAAGGAGAGGCATTATGTTTGACACAGCGAAACTGCAATGGACGAGAGAACCCCAGTCGTATACGATCGGAAACGACCGGATCGAGATTATCACGAAGCCTAATACGGATCTGTGGCAGCGCACCTATTATCATTTTCGGAATGACAACGCGCCGGTCCTTCAGATGCGTACGCGGGAGAAATTCTTTTCATTCGTGGTAAAGACGGAGTTTGAGAGCAAGCACCGCTTCGACCAGTGCGGCGTGGTGATGTATCTGGACAGCGAGAATTGGCTGAAGGGTTCCATCGAGTATGAGAACGAAGTATTCCAGCATCTGGGCAGCGTGGCCACCAACCATGGGTATTCGGACTGGGCGACCACGGAGATCGACGCGTCCGTCAAATCCATGTGGTATCGGCTGAGCCGCAGGGAGGACGATTTCTGCATCGAGTGTTCCGCGGACGGGGAGCACTTCGCGCAGATGCGCGTCTGCCATATGTGGGAGGCGGCTGATGAGATCGCTTTCGGCGTGTACGCCTGCAGCCCGGAGGATTCCTCCTTTAAGGCGACGTTTACCCATATGGACGTTACGGACTGCAAATGGCTGGCTCACGACGGGCAGAAGCCGGATGATGAAGCGTGACAAAGAAAATAGTATAACAAATGTACGAATTAGTTTTGTCCTGTATGGCAGGGATATAGCTGCAGCAGCAAGGCGGCGGTAATGTTATGGCTGTACTATGGTTGTTGCTGCAGGGCGGCAGTGGTGATACAGCAAAAGCAATGCAGCAAAAGCAATGCAGCAAAAGCAATGCAGCAATAGAAATATGGCTGTGTCCCGTGACGCGATCGCCGCGGCAAGGAGTTCGGGAATAAGGTTCTGAGACAAGGAAGCAAGGTGCAAATAAGGTTCCTGTTTTTGTAAAATAGGAACCTTATTTTATTAGATGGATTCCATTATAATAATCATAAGAATTAATTGTGGAAGTGTTCTCTTCTTTTCCCCGGCGGGAAAGCGGAGAATGCGGACGAATTTCAAGAAGGAGGGGTTTCGTTATGTTAGTTGAGACAAAAGCAAGAGTCGGCGTATTCGCCATCGCGCTGGGCGCTTATCTGCCCCAGTTTCCGTCGCTGGTGCCGGAATTTGAGTCCCAGTACGAGGCGTTCAAGAAGACGCTGCCGGATACCGTGGAGGTGATCGACGGGGGACTGGTCACGACGAAGGAGCTGTCTATGGCGGCGGGAGACAAGTTCCGGGCCGCGGACGTGGATCTGGTGATCCTCCAGCTTCTGACCTACGCCACTTCCTACAATATGCTGCCGGCGGTCCGGGATCTGAATGTGCCGGTGATTCTGGTGAACCTGCAGAAGAAGAAAGCGCCGGATTACGCGAATACGGACACGGCTACCTGGCTGGGCGAACTGTATGCCTGCGGCGCCGTGGGCGAGATGGTGGCGGATCTGGAGCGCGCCGGAAAGCGCCACGCGGTGATCACCGGCGTGGTGGAAGGCGGGGATCCCCGGGCGCAGGCGGAGATCGAGGACTGGTGCCGGGCGGCCCAGGTGCGGCGGCGTTTCCGCGACACGAACCTGGCCCAGATCGGACGGCCTTATCCGGGCATGATGGATCTGTATATCGACGAGACCAACCTGTACCACAGGATGTTCCTTTACACCAAGCAGTTCGACTGGGAGAAAATGTGGGCCATTGCCGACAACATCACCGACGAGGAAGCCATCCGCGCCAAGGCCCAGGACATTCTGGATACCTTTGATATCGAGGGCGGCGGAACGATCGAGAAGGTCTGGGATATGGCCAGATACGTGGTGGCCTTCGAGCAGTGGGTGAAGGACGAGCAGCTGGCGCTGATCGCGTCCCATTACGATGGCTTCGCCCAGGGCGTGGCCGGGAAGCTGGACAGTATGCTGATCCCGGCGTTCTCCATGCTGATCAAGCAGGGAACTGCCTGCGCGGTGGAGGGCGACATTAAAGTGGCCATGGCCATGAGCATCCTTAAGACGATCGCAGGCACCGGCCAGTTATCGGAAATGTATTCCATCGATTTCAATGAAGATATCTGCATCATCGGCCATTCCGGCTCCGGCGACGCGGATATTTCCCAGGCGAAGAAGCCGACGATGAAGATCGTTCCCGTGTTCCACGGCAAGACCGGCGGCGGCTACCTGACCCAGTTCTATCCGCCCACAGGTCCGGTTACTTATCTGGGCATCACTCAGGATAAGGATGGGCATTTCAAATTCGTCGCGGCGGAGGGCGTCAATGAGCCCGGACCGATCTTTACCTTTGGCGATACGAATATGCGCACCCGCTTCACCTGCGGCGCCCGTGAATTCTGCAACCGCTGGAGCGAGGCCGGTCCGACCCATCATATGGCGGCGGCGGTGGGACGCCATATCGACACAATCCTGAAGGTGGCGAAGATCTTCGACGTGCCGGTAGATATCATTACCCGGTAAGAGGAATAGCTGCGGAGCGCCCGGCCCGGACGCTCCGTTTTTATAGATTTCGCAGGGGACGACAGCCTTAATAAAAATATAAGAAATTGTTCACACCCCATTCAGAGACATATGCTATGATATTTCTACAGATAAATAGTCATGCGCGGACGCGGCTGTCAAAAGCGCGGTGTGTGTCTGCGGCGTGACGTAATTTCAGGACAGCATATGCGGGGAGATGCAATGAACATTCTATTTTTTCTGACACCCAAAAGCGAGGTTGCGTTTATCTTTGACGATGAGTCTGTACGGCAGGCGTTGGAGAAGATGGAGAATCGTAAGTTTACGGCGGTTCCTGTGCTGAACCGTCAGGGCGGCTACGTGGGCTCGATCACAGAGGGCGATATGCTCTGGGGTATTAAGAATCAGTATAATCTGAGCCTTAAGAACGCGGAGCATATTAGAGTATCGTCGATTCCGCGGAGAATGGATTACCAGCCGGTCCATGTGGATGCGACCATGGAGGATCTGATCGGGAAGGCGCTGAACCAGAATTTTGTGCCGGTAGTGGATGATCAGAAGAGCTTTATCGGTATTATCCGGCGGCGCGATATTATCCGTTACTGCTATAACAAGCTGATGAGCCTGCAGGCGGAGCTGCCGTCAGGGCGGCCGGGGAACGAAGCCGGAGAGTGAAAGGAACGCAATGCGAGGAGGAGACGGACGGCAGTCTCCTCTTTTTTTGACTGCGGCGGCATGCCGGGAAGGGCTGCCGGCGGAAAATGTCCGGATTCTGCAGATTCTTTGGAAAACGGATAACAGAATGCCGCTGCGCGGTCCCGACTTATGGTATCCTGATATAGGAGTATTGAAGAACAGGCTGTCAGGCCGGAAAGGAGCCCTGTATGATCAACAATGTAACCGACCCGTTCCCGAAGGATTGTCTGGGAAGCCGCTGCTTCCGTATCCCCGCGATCCTTGTGACGAAAGAAAACGCGGTGCTGGCCGCGGCGGATGTGCGCTGGGCGCACGGCCAGGATACGGCCGGTAATCTGGAGACCGCCGTCGCCAGGTCGGAGGACGGCGGACGCACATGGACAAGGCAGATCGTGAACCACTATGACGATGTGGCGGACGGTTCCGGGCGGTGTATCTTCAGCGCCGCTTTTATCGATCCCATTCTCGCCCGCGACAGCCTCGGCACCCTTTATCTGCTGACGGATATGTGCCCGGCTTATGTGGGGACATGGGAGGTAGACGGCATGGTCTGCGGCCCGGCAAACGGCGGCAGGCATGGGAATGGGCGTCTGGCTTTAAAGGATCTGGAAAGCTTTGCCTGCGCGGAAACGCAGGAACTGAATGAGAATACCTACCCCTACTATATCGGGGAAGAGAAGGACGGCTTCTGCAGAGTGTTCCGCATCCGGGATGACGAACCGTACAAAGACTATCTGGTGGATCCGGAGGGCTATCTGTTCCGCCGGACACGAGCGGGCGCCGAGAAGATAATGATCCCGCAGCTTGACGGAGACGGCCGGCCGGCGGACCGGCTTATCCACGCGAATATTTTCTACGCGGCTTCCCCGCTGAAGGCGTATCCGGCCTTCCATCTGGCTCTGCGCACCAGCGCCGATGACGGACGCACCTGGAGCGGTCTGCGCTTCATCGACGGCCAGATCGGCGGACGCGGTTTTACCGGCACCTGCCCCGGACGGGGCTATTCCTGCAGCGTGCAGGGGAAGGAGCGGGTGCTGATCCCGATTTATGACAATCTCCTGGGCACCGAGTATGCCAGCGTGATCTATACGGAAGATCAGGGGAAGACCTGGAAAAGGAGTGAGCGCGCTTCCGCAACCGGCCAGCGTGAGAATGGGGAACGCGTCAAATCCTCCGAATCCCAGATCATCGGCCTGCCGGACGGCACCCTGCGGATGTTTTCCCGGAACCAGATCGACGAGATCACTTATACGGACAGCGCCGACGGCGGCATGACCTGGGGCGAGTACCGCCGGGAACCGCAGCTGAAATACTGCGGCAACTGCATGGTCTCTTTTATCAACTATTCGAAGAAGATTGACGGAAAACCCGCTGTGATCGCCGGATATCCGGGCGGCGACGGCACGTTATACCGGCGCGTGAACGGCGTGATCGCTGTCGGGCTGATCGGCGTTTCCGACAACACGATCGACTGGCGGTATCATTATCCGGTCAATGAAGGCCCCTATTTTTACAGCTGTCTGACGGAACTGCCCGACGGCAATATCGCGCTGTATTATGAATATGAACCGTACGCGCTGCATTATGCTGTGTACACGATAGAGGAGCTGACCGCAAAGCGCGCGGCCGTGCAGGAAACTGCTGTACCGGTTCAGGCTGCGGCGGGACGAGATACGGAAATACGAGCAGGGCGCCGGTGACGCCCTGCCTGTATTGCTGTCTCAGCCTCCGCAGACGCTGCAGTCGCAGCTGCCTGCGGCCGCCGCGGCCGTCTTCGCCGGATTGTCAAAGGCCGGATTCAGCGCATAGAAATTGCGGCTGTCCAGATGATCCTGTACGGCGCGCAGCGCTTCTCCGAACCGCTGGAAATGCACGATCTCGCGCTCGCGGAGGAACCGGATCGGATCGCAGACCTCCGGATCGGTGACCACGCGCAGGATATTGTCGTACGTACTCCGGGCTTTCTGTTCCGCCGCCAGGTCTTCGAAAAGATCCGTGATCGGATCGCCCTTGGACTGGAATTCACAGGCGTTGAAGGGGATACCTCCCGCGGCCTGGGGCCAGATCCCGTTGGTGTGATCGATATAGTAGGGACCGAGACCGGACGCCGCGATCTGCTCCGCGGTCAGTCCCTTCGTCAGCTGATGGATAATGGACGCGATCATTTCCATATGGGCAAGCTCCTCTGTACCCACGTCGGTTAGAACCGCCTTGCCGATATCGTAGGGCATGGCGTAGCGCTGGGAAAGATAGCGCATGGACGCTGCGATCTCCCCGTCCGGCCCGCCGTACTGGCTGGCGATGAACTGCGCCAGCTGCGGGTTCGGCGTCGTGATATTTACCGGATGCTGCAATCGTTTTTCATATCTCCACATACGTCAGCGTCCTCCTTCCCAGGGCCACGGCCCCTGAATCCAGTTCCAATAACCGCTGGCTGAATTTACACTGTCCGCCATGAGCGGGCCGCAGCCTGACTGGCAGGCGTCCATTGCCTCCCGGCGGGCGCGGGCTATGGCCTGGTAGTAGGTAAGCGCCTGCTGGTCGCAGGGATGGGTGTCAAGGAACAGAAGAACATCGTCCATGGCAAAGCTGGCCTGGTCGATGATGTTCAGAAGCTGACCGCAGTTCTCGTTCATGCGCCGCACCTCCCCATTACAAACGGCAGGTCGAGCGCCGGGAAAATGGTTCCGCGGAACAAGGCCTGTTCCATCGTATATGTCTGGCTCCACTGCTGCCAGGGTACATATCCCATGCCAGTCGGGAACTGTTCGATGCTGCCCGCCATCGTATTCGGGCAGCTGATCGCAGACGGCGACGGATTCATGCAGGAACAATCCATAGATATGATTTCTCCTCTCTGATTAAGAATCTGATACTAGTAATCTATGAATGGAAGCGCATTTCGTGAATCCGTCCGGCCTGGTCCCGGAAGAGGGATTGGTTTCATTCGGATGCGGCATCCAGATATTCCTCCAGGCAGACGCCGCGGCGGTGGATCTCCGCCGCGGCGTCTGTGCCTACATAGCGGTAGTGCCACGGCTCGTTGCTGATACCGGTGATCTCCGTCTTGTCATCCGGGTAGCGGCGGATGAAGCCGTACTCGTGGGCGTGCTTATCCAGCCATTCGTAGACCTGGTAGCCGGCGGAATGGATGCCGTCGGCGTTGATGTCCACGGCGGAGCCGAGCTGGTGCTCGCTGGTGCCGGGAACGGCGACCCAGGCTTCGGCTTCTTTTTTCGCTTCGGCGGCGGAATAGCCCTGGGACTCAAAAGATGCGATTTTTTCGTCCATCAGGCTCTGCTGTTTTTCCGCGGTGCGGAAGCCGGAGGCGACAATGGGGTATACGCCGTCGCCGCGCATGGCGTCGAACATGGACTGCAGGGACGGATAGATGCGGGAGTCCACGGACTGGCCGTTGTCGAGTTCGGTCAGTTCCAGCTGGTCCTGATAGCCGGCGGGGAGCGGATGGGTGCGGTTGACCAGCAGAAGATACCAGGGAGTGCCGGAAACGGTGCCTGTCTGCGAGGCTTCGTCGGAAGCGCCCGTGCCGCCGGCGCTGCCGGAAACGCTGCTTATTTGCGAGACGCTGCCGGAAATGCCGCCTATTTGCGAGACGCTGTCCGAAGCGTCCGTGCGGGCGGAATTATCGTCTGCTGCGCTTTCTTCTGCCTGACTGCGGCCCGACGGATTCACGATCCGGATCGCGGAGTCCGGCAGGTCGTTTGTCCGAAAGGACGACGGACCGATGACGCCGATTCCGGGGGCGTCACGGTCCAGAATGGCCGGAAGACAGAGCAGGGTGGCGATGGCCGCGACGCAGACGCAGAGAAAGAAAAAGCGGAAGCGGTGTCTGCGCATGGCTCTGCGGCGGCCGCGGCTGCGCTGCGTGCCGGAATTTCGTTTTGGATCCGATCGTTCATTTTTGGGTGTTTTCATAATTATCATGCCTCCTGTCAGCTTCATTTTACAGGACAGGAGGCATGGGTTCTTTAATATTGGATTGTTTGATTCCTAAGAAAATGTTAATGTGAGGTTGAGATTCACGAACCGGCAAAGTGCGGACGGAGATGCGGGCCGCTTACCGGTTGGGCAGAGTGACCGTGAATTCCACGATTCCGTCGTGGCTGTCCGCCGTGATCGTGCCGCCGTGGAGCGTGACGATCTCCTTCGCGATGGCGAGTCCCAGTCCGGCGCCGCCGGTCCCGGATGTGCGCGCCGTATCCAGCCGGTAGAATTTCTCGAAGAGGGAGGCCAGTTTTTCTTTGGGGATGGTTCTGCCGTGATTTTGGAATCCGATTATGACATCGTCCTCCGCCTCCCGCGCGGAGATGCGGATCTCGGTGCCGGGATCGCTGTAAGCGACCGCATTTTTCAGGATATTCTGGAAAACTCTGGCCAGACGGTCCGGATCGCCGCAGACGGTCAGATCCTCGTCCGCATCCAGAACGGCGGTATTTCCATGCTCCATAAGGAGCGGGGAGAACTCGTCGGTCAGCTGCACCAGCATGTAGCAGAGGTCGATCTTTTCCTTGGTGAGCGTGATCTGCTGCAGGTTATAGCGGGTGATCTCGAAGAACTCGTTGATCATTTTCTCCAGCCTGTAAGCCTTATCCAGCGTGATGCCCACATAGCGGGCCCGCTGCTCGGCGGGCATATCCGGGGCCTCGGACAGAAGGCTCAGATAGCCGATGACCGAGGTGAGGGGCGTGCGGATGTCGTGGGCCAGATACATGACCAGATCGTTCTTGCGCTGCTCGGCCAGCTGGGCGTCCATAGCGCGTTTGTGAAGTTCCGACTTTACTTCGTTCAGCTTGTGCTCGGTGGCGGCCATTTCCGGCGGCAGGCGGATATCGCCTTCGTCGGACAGAAGACCGTCGATGCCCCGGTTGATCGCGTCGAAATAGCCGGTGAACCAGTTCAGGATCACCCACAGGAGCAGGAAGAACAGGACCATGATCGCGGTGATCCAGAAGAACGTGATATTGCCGCGGAAAATGATCGTATAGAGCCGGTGGGCTTCTTCATCGCTTATGCGGAACAGAACGCGGAAGACCGACACCAGCCAGTCGCCGCCCCGCCTGTGCCAGAAGCGCCGATAGAAAAGGTAGATCAGGATGGGCGCGGCGACGCCGATGCAGACCAGGCGGATATAAAGTTTTCGCTTGAAGCCGGAATAGTCGGATCTACGGTTGTTTTTCAATTTTATACCCCACTCCCCAGATGGTCCGGATATAGTTCGGTTTCTCGACGGTATCGCCCAGTTTCTCCCGCAGATGGCGGATGTGGACGGTGATCGTGTTGTTGCTCTTGCTGTAGTATTCGTCCTGCCAGATTTGATGGAACAGTTCTTCGGCGCTGACCACGTTGCCTTTATTTTCCAGAAGGATCCGAAGGATCGAAAATTCCGTAGGCGTCAGCGTCAGCGGCCGTTCATTCAGCATGCACTCGTGGGTCCGGACGTTCAGCAGCAGGCCGGAGTGGGAGAGCACGTCGGTTTCCGCGTCCGGCGCGGCGCTGGCCGGATTGTAGCGCTTGTAGCGGCGCAGCTGGGCCTTCACCCGGGCGACAAGTTCCAGGGGCCGGAACGGCTTGGTAATGTAATCGTCGGCGCCCAGGGTAAGCCCGGTGATCTTGTCGGTCTCCTCGTCCTTAGCGGTCAGCATGATGACCGGATAGGTGTGATCCTGCCGGATCCGGCGGCAGAGATCATAGCCGTTCATATCCGGCAGCATGATGTCGAGGATCGCCAGATCCAGCTCTTCCCGTTCAATGCAGGCGAGGGCGTCTCCGGCGGTGTAGTATTTAAATACGGTGTAGTTTTCGTTCTGCAGATAGACCTCCACCAGATCCGCGATGGCGGTCTCGTCGTCGACGATCAGGATCTTGTCCGGCATGGGAGCCTCCCGGTTGTGCTATATTTACAGTGGATGTTGCGCTGACGGACGGGCATCGGGCGTGCCGCCGCGATTGTCGGATAACCGCAAAACAACATACCGCCGAAAGCCTGTAAGGGCAGCGTCTGTCAGCGGTATGCGTGAAATAATCGCAGGATCGTAAGCCTGTCCTTCACGGGTAGTATAGCAGATTGCGGAAGGACAGTCATTAGGATTCCTATGAAAAAATATTAATATTTTCCTAATATCCGGCGTCACCTGCCGTCTTTTGGCATATCCGAGTCATGAACGCCTTCGTTTCTGTTGATTGCGTCCATAATCTCAGAATATCTTGCAACCACCGCGTCATAGTTCTCCGGCCGGTGCGGGAAGACGCAGCCGCTGCAGTCCTTCCGCCCGTCCGGCAGATATCTGAAATTCCCGCCGCAGTCTTTGCCCAGCGGATACAGCGGGCAGTAGCAGAACAGGCAGTTGAAATCCTCCCGGCCGTCTGTGGGATGGCAGGGGAAATACTCGCATTCCTTATTGCAGAAATAGGCGTAGTGCCGCTCCGGGCCGCGGGTGTATTTCCCTGCGGGCAGAGTGCCGGTGATGCCTTGCTTGTATTTCCCTGCGGGCAAAGTGCCGGTGACTCCTTGCTTGTATTTCCCTGCGGGCAGAGTGTCACTGACGCTCTGCTCATATTCTTCCATATCGATGGTCTGCCCGGTAAGCCGTGACTGTTCCGCTGCGAACACGATCAGGTGGTTGTCCACCGAGACACCGATGTCGGAGATTGAGCAGCCTTTGTACACGCCGGTCAGATACTCGTAGAGCGCGGTTACAATGCCTTCGTCCCCGCCGCCGTGGCCGCTCACCCGGCCGGTTTCGTCCATCAGCGGGATCTGCGTCGTGGTCTTCGTTTCGAAATCATAGAGGGACACCGGACCTCTGCCTTCCATGGCTCCGTGAAGCTCGCCCTTCGTACCCATAATATGGATAAACCTGCCGCCTTTATTGAATGCGGTCATGGTAAAGGTTACGGTTACGCCGTCCTCGAACAGCATATTAACGGTCTGATGGTCCACCACGTCGTTGTCGCAGTGGTAGACGCATTTGCCGTACTCAGTGGTGCGCAGGGAGTTCTCCACCATCTCGTCGGTGGGATCGGTCTCACGGGTGCAGGCCGTGCGGAACCAGGAGTTATGCTTATCGTCCAGATACAGCTTCACGGCATTGTAGGGGCAGGTATCGCCTGCGGGGCAGCCGTCGATGCAGCGCTCCGGCGCGCCTTTTGGCGCGTTCCTTTCCGTAAAATGGGTGAGCGAGCCGAAGGACTGGACCTTTAAGCAGCGCCTGCCGACCAGCCACTGGAGAATATCGATGTCGTGGCAGGATTTCTGCAGGAGCATGAAAGAGGAGCGTTCGGAATTGCCCCAGTTGCCGCGGACGAAGCTGTGGCTCTGGTGGACGTTGCCAACGCATTCCTCATGGTTGATGGAGACGATATCGCCCAGCCGTCCGTCGTCGATCAGTTTCTTGATGGTGACGAAAAACGGCGTGTAGCGCAGGACGTGGCAGACCACGACGCGCACGCCCATCTTCTCCGCGTGACGGGCGATCTGCAGGCACTCGGCCGGATCCGGGGAAACCGGTTTCTCCAGCAGCAGGTCGTATCCCAGGGAAATGGCCTTCATGGCCGGTTCGAAGTGCTGCCGGTCCATGGTGGCGATGACGGCCAGGTCCGCGATCTTTCCCAGATCCAGAAGCGGCTTCCAGTCGGTGAAGCAGAGGTCGTCGCTGACGCCGTGCTTTACCCGCACGTTCTCCCTGCGGCTGTCGATGGGCTCGGCTACGGCGATGATCCTATATCTGTCGGGCATGCGGAGCATGAGTTCGGTGTAGGCCTCGCTGCGGGCGCCGGCGCCGATGATGATAACTTTTAGCGGTGTGTTCATGTCTGGTCCTTTCTTTGTGTGAAGGGCCACGGCTTGTGGCGGTATGTACACAGATGGGCCGCGGCCGGTTGTATGTGGGAAAATGTAAGGACAGTGTAACATATATTTTCTGAAATTACAAATATGTTTATGGAGATTGAAAGAAAAATTCAGGCCTACGGCTGGCGCCTGTAATGCGGTTGGGATGCTTTCCGGAGATTTCAGACCAGCTTTCACACAATGTCCCATCCACTCATAGGATATAGTACAAACATGAAAAATTAAAGGAGATTTGATCCTATGAGTTGTTTTGGATGGAATAATCTGTGCGGATGCTGCAGGAGAAACTGCTGCTGTGGCTGCAATAACGGGAATAACGGCGGCGTGGCCGGCGGCAATACGGACAATGGCAATAACAACGGCTACTACTGCCAGAAGAGATGCTTCTATTTCTGCAAGCCCGCTAACGGCAATAGCAACGGCGGCAATGTAGGCGGCGGAAGCACGAACAATGGCGGCAGCAACTGCACCTGCAAGTGCACCTGCACCTGCGGCAATAATACCGGCAATAACGGCGGCGTGGCCGGCGGCAATACCGACAACAACAGCTGCGGATGCAATACCTGCGGCTGCCGTCCCTGCATTCGTCCCTGCGGCTGCGGTACCTGTGGCTGCAGCACCTGCGGTAACGGCAATAACAGCGGCGTAGCCGGCGGCACCACCGGCAGCTGCGGCTGCAATACGACGACCACCACGACTACGACCTGCGGCTGCGGCAATACCGCGGCCCCGGCGTCCGCGTCGAACGCCACGGAGATTCTGACGCCGTACACTTACGATTACACCGGCTATTACAACGCGGTGGCGGCTGCCAACGCGGCCAATACCGGCTGCGGCTGCCAGCAGTAGTCAGGCAGAATGATTATAGCGGCTGCCGGCAGCAGAAAGCAGAGTAATCGCAGTGTCTGCCAGCAGTAATGTAGTGCAGAATGGCTGCAGTGATCGTTGAAGAGATAGAGACTTAGAGAAAATATGCGAAAGAGAGCATATCAGCCCTGCAGGTCTGGAAATCTCCGGTCCTGTGGGGCATTTTCGATGCCGGTACGCGGGGGAAGATTTTGGCGTGTTTTTGAAAAAAACTCTTGCAAAAGCGCTGCAGATGTGTTATTGTAGAGCTAACATAAATTTGTATACAAATTTTAAGTTTGTATACAAACTCCAGCGGCGCTTGGACAAGCCGCCGAGAATAAGAAAAGGAGAGGGTAATTATGGGCAGCACGAATTTTTCCCTGAAGGGCAAGGTAGCACTGATCACAGGCGCATCCTACGGGATCGGTTTCGCCATCGCCAAGGCTATGGCGGGAGCCGGAGCGACCATTGTCTTCAACGACATCAAGCAGGAGCTGGTGGACAAGGGTCTGGCGGCTTATAAGGAGGCCGGCATCGAGGCTCACGGCTACGTCTGCGACGTGACCAATGAGGATGCCGTGAACGCGTTCGTGGCTGAGGTCGAGGCGGAAGTCGGCGTTATCGATATTCTGGTGAACAACGCCGGTATCATCAAGAGAATTCCGATGATCGAGATGTCCGCCAAGGATTTCCGTCAGGTCATCGATATCGATTTAAACGGTCCGTTCATCGTTTCCAAGGCTGTGATCCCCAGCATGATCAAGAAGGGCCATGGCAAGATCATCAACATCTGCTCCATGATGAGTGAGTTCGGCCGCGAGACCGTATCCGCCTACGCGGCGGCCAAGGGCGGTCTTAAGATGCTGACCAGGAACATCGCTTCCGAGTACGGCGAGTACAACATCCAGTGCAACGGCATCGGCCCCGGCTACATCGCGACCCCGCAGACCGCTCCGCTGCGCGAGAAGCAGCCCGACGGTTCCCGTCACCCGTTCGACCAGTTCATCGTCTCCAAGACCCCCGCTGGACGCTGGGGCGAGGCGGAAGACCTGGGCGGCCCGGCCGTTTTCCTGGCTTCCGATGCATCCGATTTCGTCAACGGCCAGATCCTGTACGTGGACGGCGGTATCCAGGCTTATATCGGGAAGCAGCCGTCGTAAGAGCGTTCCGGAAGCGCGCTTTTGCAGCGGTATGACGGAATAGGATAGAAATAACGGCAGATCCGCAGAAGAGGAATATTCGGTCTTCTGCGGATCTTTTCACATTTCTGTGCAGGCAGTGCGCCAGAGGAGCTTTGCTCCTATTATTCCACTATGCACGAGTTATCAGAAAACAGAAATAAAACAGGAAAATAAACTATTTATAAAAAGAGTCTTTTCAAAAGCAAATTCTTTTGTTATAATCCCGAGTTTGACACTTATGGAAATCAAAAACGGCTACAAACCCAGTAATAATGCGGGCTGCAGCCGTTTTC